>CALKJV010000050.1 GCA_937995505.1 uncultured Bacteroidia bacterium
AGCTAACCCCCACCCTGCTGCTATGGCGTAAACGCTAAAAGGCACGGTAGCTCCCACCCTTTGGTGCCCACCCCAGAGGAAGAGCAAGTTACGCTGGCCACTTTCCCAAACTACAATTTGAAACTGAGGTAAAGCCAGAGCCACCAGAGCTAGCCCCGCAAAGGCAAAGCTCACATAGGCCCAGAGATTTACAGGCCGCACCTCACAAAAGTAATCACCAGGGCTGGAATAGAGTCTCTTCCCTGAGAGCGGGACTGAGTACCCACGTAGGGCGTTGCATCTTATTGTGAAGTAAGAGCGCGTAGCGGGTAGTTTCGGTAGCGGCTTCTTCTAGCAGGACTTGGATAGGCTTAGGTCGGCAGCCTTGATTCTTAAGGGCGCGTAGCAAGAAGTAGGTAAAAAGTCCATGGCGCGCTTGATGATAAGGCAGAGACTCCTCGTCTGCGGTACCAGCTGCGATCAGGATAGTAGGGCCTGTAAGCACTACTGGCTTCGGACGGAGGCGTATGCCTCGTGCGGCTAAGGGGCTTTCTTCTCGCGCCCCTCCACTAAAGCACGCATCTAAAAAGATCCAGATCCGACCCGCTCCGCTCTGAACCAGCCGCTCTACTAAGTCGGTAAGGCGGATACCTCCATTGGCTAAGTCGTTGGGGGAGACATCTACGGGCAAGAGGTAGCTTTCTTGCGTAGCAGGATGAGGTACCCCATGTCCGGCGTAGTAGAAAAATAGCTCTGCCTTACCCGAGCTGAGCTGCATGAGCAGGCCCAGCTTCTCTAGCTCGCGGCGGATTTGGGCGCTGGTAGCGTTCTGGAGAAATACTATGTTGCGAGCCGGTACCCCAAGCATCTGCTCGGCATACATGCGGAAGGCATAGGCATCGCGCATTGCGTAGGGCACATTCATAGCGGGCGTGAAGGTGGGCTGGAAGCTGCGGTAGTCTTCGTTGCCGATGATAAAGGCGTATCGGTGGGGCCTGGGGGAGTCGCATCGTGGGATGTTATCTTCTATGTCGGTAGGAGGAGCATAGAGAGAGTCGGTTTCGGCGATAAGCTGAATGGGGCGTATTCCGAGTTGATCTATGCGCCAGAGGCGTAGAAGTCCAAATTCTCCACCGGCGACGAGGTACTGGCCGTTGGGGCTAAAGGCGACGGTCCATAGGGGAGCTTCTAGCTGGAGGGTTTTTTCTAGGCGGCCTGAGGCGACATTCCAGATGCATAAGAGGCCGTCTTTGCCGGCACTGGCGAGGTAGCGTCCATCAGGACTAAAGGCTACAGCCCGCACCCCCTCGGTATGCTTTTCTAGGGTTCGGATGCGCAGGCCTTCGGGGATAGTCCAAAGCATGACTTTGCCATCTAAGCCGGCACTAGCGAGCGTGCGTTGGTCGGGGCTAAGGGCCAACCCTCTTACGCCGCCTTGATGACCGCGTAGGATGCGCTGTACCGAGAGGCTAAGGGGGTCTAGAGCTAAAATCGCTCCGCCCCCGCTGCCGAAGTAAAGGACTTTGCCGTGGTCAGGCATCAGGAGCGCATATGCTATCCCAGCGGTGTCTTGGAAGGTTTGGAGCCAGCCCTCCTCGGCATCCCATAGTACGAGCCGACCGCTTCGGGTAAGGGCATACAGGAGGGGCTTAGAGGGGTGCAAAGCGAGCGCTTCCCAGGGCTGAAGACCACTGGCCTTGAAGGCGCGCCGAGCCAACGCCTCTGTATGCACAGGAGAGAGGCGCGGCGGGTCGCCAGCAGATTTCCGAGACTCTCGGTACTGGTCCAGCTTCCACAGATAGAGCTTCCCATCGCTAGCTGCTCCCCAAAACTGCCCCGCACTATCGCCTCGCAGGAGTACTAGTGCATTCACACTCGCTGAAGCGCCCGTGAAGCGCGCCAAAAGTGTCCCATACGGCAGATGCCACAAGGCTACAGTTCTATCGCTACTAGCTGTGAGAAGGTAGCGACCGTCTGGGCTAAAAACTCCTGCATTTATAGCTCCTTTGTGGCCCTCTAAATCTTTATAAGGCTGCGCCCATAGCAGGGCCAGGAAAAGAAGGCTGCGTCTCATCTTTTTCGTACGCTGATGTCTATGTAGCGCAGATTGAGTTCTGGCAAGCGTAGGCGTTCATTGAGGAGCCATTCGTGGAAGGCTACCAGCTCAATCGTGTGGAAGCCTGTACTGGGGTTAAACTGTTCTGGTGGGGCTCCCAAAGGCTGTGGCGCAAAGAGCACATACAAGCGATGTAATTCTTCGGGTTGGTCTGCAGTGAGGAGGAGTTCATCGGTGATGAATGCCTCAGAGCGTCGCTGGGGGTCTGGGGCGAAGAAGAGGTAGGTAGTATCTGCTTGTATCCGCCAAGCCTGCTGGCGCTGGTTCTGGTAGGGGAGCAGGCGATAGATGCGGCCTGCGTCTTCCCAAAAGACTTGGAGATAGCCCGCTACTGGCGAGCGAAAGCGCAGGTACAAGGGGTCTCCTGCGAGGAAGTCCGTAGTGGTGCAAGCTGTATCTCGGCAGCGAAGGGTTCGTACTTCTAAAGGGAGGGGAGGCTGGGTGCGGGGGCGAGCTCGCCCGCGAATTTTACAGGTAACCCAGACCTGCCCTTTTCGCACTTCGGTTTGGTAGCGCACTTCTAAAGTCTGGAGCCATTCGCCCCCGAGGTACTGGTCGGCTGTGAGGTGAAAGAAGGTCTGCGTCTGCGCTTCCGCGCCTTGGGTACGATTTTGGATGATGTACTTACTGGTACGGGCCACCTCGGTGGGGAAGGCTTTTTGGAGGGCGTCTAAGATGGCTAGCTGTTGGGCTTGTTTTTGGGCACGTTCTATAGACCAGCCGGGCAGCAGCTCAGCCTCGCCGTAGCCAGTCACAATTTTCTCCTGTGCCCACAGAAGGAGGCTTAGCCCAGATAACCCTCCCCACCCGAGGTACCACCGCATTACTGGAGGGGTAAAAGCTTATCCACTTTCTCCTGAAGGCCCTTGAGACGTTCCTTGAGCTCTTCGCGAAGAGCTTTTTTGGCTTGCAGGGTTACCTGTTCGCGGTCTACGAGAATTTTGAGGTTGACCTCCACGTTTTTATTGGGGAGGTTGCGGTAGATCTTGAAGGCAGGGTCTAC
>CALKJV010000051.1 GCA_937995505.1 uncultured Bacteroidia bacterium
CGCCGAAGCTCTTCCCTTAGCGTAGTTATCGTAATATACACATGTACTAGGCGCAGCTGAGCCAGCTGAGCTAGCAGGTCTATATCCCGCAAAATGAGCGAGTTTTTAGTGATGATTCCCACAGGGTGACGAAACTCTAAAAGCACCTCCAACATCTGACGAGTAAGCTGGTACGTACGCTCAATAGGCTGGTAGCAGTCGGTATTGCCCGCAAGCATAATCGGCTGAGGCTGCCAGCGAGGCGAAGAGAGGGTTTGACGCAAAAGCTGGGGAGCATTTTGCTTGACGAGAATGCGGGTCTCAAACTCAATTCCCGCAGAGTAGCCCCAATACTCATGGCTATTGCGGGCATAGCAGTAGATGCATCCATGCTCACACCCCGCATAGGGGTTCATAGAGTAGACGATAGGGAGATCGGGGCTTTCTATGCGATTTACGATAGTGCGGGGATAGACAGGGATGTATTGAGCCTTAGCGGAGTCGGGGGTAAGGGGCAGCTCATACGCGTAGGCTAAGGGGTCAAAGCGATTTTCGGGATTGTGACGAGCACCACGGCGCATAAAGGAACGCAAGTAAAGCGTTTAGCCGCACCCTCAGAAGGGGCGTTTTGTGGAAAAGTTGGGGAAAATTCTCTCAAAACGCGGGGAAGACGAGCCGAAGGAGCTCCCAGAGGCGCGGGACTTCGCCGCTGAGGGCAGTCTGATAGTCGCGCTCCGTGCAAGGAAAAAGGCGCGCAGGCCCCGACCGCCCCAAAGGCGTCACCTGAATCCACCAGCGCCCTGTACTGGGGTGCTGGTAAAAGACAAGCTCAGGCACCTCTTCCCCTCTCAGGGGTACGATCTGCCGGTAGAGGTTGCTGCGGTCAGGCGTGGGAAAATCAGTAGGCTTATTGACTTGCCCCTCTAAAAAGTACCATACAAGCAAGGCTGCAGCCCAAGCGGTACGGTTATCAGAATCGCGTTTAGGGAAATAGTTTGCCATATGCAGCACTTCAGAGCGGTAGCCCATGCCTGCGAAGCGCATAAGCTTAGCAGCGACTTCTATGGGGAGGCCCTCGGGACTCACATCTAACACAGCAGGGGCGTCTGCTCCCCGCAGTACAGCAAGGTCTACGCTAACCAAAGAAGCCATCCGCAGGAAAGGTTCTGCCCAGTTAGGCTCCTCTAAAACCTCATGCAGTCGCAGATAGGGATATTGGAGCTTTTGGTGGAGGAGGTTCTCTTCCTCTAAGCTCATCCAGTGCCAAGCAAGCCCGATCAACGCCCCCCATGTAGAGACCCCCACTCGTTCATCCAAAAGCATATCGCTGTGGTACTGGCGATGGGGTAGCCCTTCTCCCGTGAGGGTATCTATGAGATCTAAGCGCTCATCTATCAGCGCATACAGGAAAGGACGCTCTTGGGCAGCTAACGCCCGATACAAGGGATGGGCAGCCTCCTGCCCCCCTCCTATGCAGATTACGGTGTGCCCCTCGGCAAGTAAAGCCTGCACAAGCTCTTCTATCGCCTCTGAAACCGAAGCCGGACTCGGATCCGATACCCACAAGTCGCCTATATCTACCAACCGAAGCGCCATACTCGGCTGCGCAAACTGGTATAAGCACTGGCGGATGCGATGCGTAGCCGAGCGCCACTTGAACGTAACTCCCCCTCTGTGGTAGTAGGGCAAGCCCAAAATAACCGCAGTGGGATCTTCTCCGAGGGCGGCTTCTATGGCTGGCGTGCCCTTCGGGAATATCGTGGCTACCGAAAGGCGCGACGAACGCAGCGGAATATACGCCTGGACCGGTTCTACATAGGCCTCCCAGTTCATCGGCTCAAGTATAAGCTACGCTTCGCATACAGCTCCTGGAAAAGTGAGGCCTCTAAGCTGTCTATGAAGCGTATCTCCTCACCTGTAGAGCGCATTTCGGGGCCTAAGGTCTTTTCCACCTCAGGGAAGCGGTCAAAGGAGAAGACAGGTAGCTTGAGCGCATAGCCTGCAAAATGCTCGGGAAACTCATAATCTCGCACGCGTTTACGACCCAGTAGAATTTCCATGGCCCACTGTACAAAAGGACGGTCATAGGCCTTGCACAGGAAAGGTACTGTGCGGGAGGCGCGGAGATTGGCTTCAATTACGTACACCTGGTTTTCGTGGATAGCGTATTGCACATTCAGGAAGCCGCGCACGGATAAGGCCTGGGCGATGCGCTGAGCATAGGTGCGCATTTGGGCTTGGATTTCGGCAGAGAGGGAGAAGGGAGGCAGTACAGCCGTAGAGTCTCCCGAATGCACCCCTGCGGGTTCAATGTGCTCCATGAGGCCGAGTACGCCTATCTCCTCTCCATCGCAAAGGGCATCCAACTCCGCTTCTATGGCTCCGGCAAGGAAGCGGTCAATTAAGATCCGATTGCCCGGCAGGTCTTTGAGGATAGCGACGATCTGCTCTACGAGCTCTTCCTCATCCACAACGATGCGCATACGCTGCCCGCCAAGCACATAGCTGGGGCGTACAAGCACGGGGTAGCCGAGCTTTTCCGCTAGGGCAAGCGCCTCATCGGGGCTCTTCGCTACGCCAAAAGGCGGATAAGGTATCCCCAGCTGCTCTAAGAGAGCAGAAAACTTCCCCCGATCCTCTGAGATATCAATAGCGGAATAGTCTGTGCCTAAAAGAGGGATTTGGTATCGGTAGAGTTTCTCTGCGAGTTTGAGGGGGGTCTGCCCGCCCAACTGCACCACCACCCCTATGGGCTTCTCTCGCTGAATCACCTCATACACATGCTCCCAAAATACAGGTTCAAAGTACAATCGGTCGGAGATGTCTGGGTCTGTGGAGACGGTTTCGGGGTTGCAGTTGAGCATAAGGGCTTCGTAGCCGAGCTGGCGAGCGGCAAGCGCTCCATGTACACAGCAGTAGTCAAATTCTACCCCTTGGCCTATGCGGTTCGGTCCTGAACCTAAAATAAGGAGGCGGGGTCGCCCAGAATCTTTTTCAGCAAAGGTTACGCCCTCATCCTCTCCCCCTCGCTCAAAGGTGCTGTAGAAGTAGCGGGTTTGCGCCTCAAATTCGGCTGCGCAGGTATCTACCCGCTTATAGACTCGGCGGATGCCCCACTTTTCCCGCAAGGCATAGATTTGGCTTTCCAGGCCCTGTACGAGGTGGGCTATTTGTCGGTCGCCTAAGCCCATTTGCTTGGCCTGCCACAGAAGCTCTGGCGTGAGGGTCTCTATGGTGTGGCCCATAAGCTCCTGTTCTAGGGCTACCAGGGCCTGAATCTCGTGGAGGAACCATTCGTCTATGCCGGTAAGCTTATGGATGGTGCGCAAGGGCACGCCCGCTAAAAAGGCATCATGCACATAAAAGATGCGATTCCAGCTGGGGTGTTCAAGTCCTTGCAAAAGCTGGGCGAGATCGCGCACCTCGCGACCATCTGCCCCGAGTCCGTTGCGGCGCAGCTCCAGTGATTGTATGGCTTTTTGCAAGGCTTCTAAAAATGACCGACCAATCCCCATCGCTTCACCTACGCTGCGCATCTGCATGCCCAGCTGCCGAGAAGCCCCAGGAAACTTGTCAAAGTTCCACCGAGGCACTTTTACCACTACGTAATCCAAGCTCGGCTCAAAGAAAGCCGAGGTGGTACCCGTTACCGGATTGATAATCTCATCTAACCGCCGCCCTGTGGCAAGGAGGGCCGCTACCTTCGCAATGGGATAGCCGGTGGCTTTGGAGGCCAGCGCAGACGAACGCGACACCCGGGGATTTATCTCAATCAGATAGATCTCATCGCTGTGCGGGCTAAGGGCAAATTGCACATTACACCCCCCAGCAAAGTCAGGGAAGGAATTCAGCAGCACCTTTGCATACTCTCGCATGCGCTGCATGAGGTAGTCGGGCAAGGTCTGCGCTGGAGCTACGGTAATAGAGTCGCCGGTGTGGATGCCCATCGGGTCTAAGTTTTCAATAGTACATACGACGATGAAGTGGCCTTCCTTATCGCGCAGCACTTCCAGCTCAAATTCTTTCCAGCCGGCGACGCTTTTTTCTACGAGCACTTCATGGACGGGGCTGAGGGAAAGTGCGCGACCGACGGCCCGTTCCAGCTCGCTTTTGGAGTGGACCAGTTGAGCCCCTGCTCCCCCCAGTGTAAAAGAAGGGCGCAGCACCACAGGGTAGCCGAGCTTCTGAGCCAGATCCTTAGCCTCTAAGTACGAGCGGGCTAATCCCGCCGGCAGCATAGGCAAGCCTAAGGCTTCCCCCCACCGCCGAAACTTCTCTCGGTCTTCGGCTATCTCTATGGCCTGTAACGAAGCGCCTATCACTTGTACGCCGTAGCGCTCCCAGAGCCCGGCCTTCGCACAGGCTAACGCCAGGTTGAGAGCCGTCTGCCCGCCCATCGTCGGAAGTACTACATCTATCGGATGCCGCTCCAAGATCTGCCGCACACTTTCTACCTCTAAGGGCAAAAGATGCACATAATCCGCCGTGATAGGGTCAGTCATGATGGTGGCGGGGTTGCTATTGAGGAGGTGCACGGTGTAGCCTTCGGCTCGCAGGGCACGAGCCGCCTGCGAACCCGAATAGTCAAACTCCGCCGCTTGCCCAATCACAATCGGGCCACTCCCTAAAATGAGAATGCGCTTCACCGCTGCAAAGGTAAGAGGCTACTTTTCGGCAGCCTTTTCCCAGTAGGAGAGCGCCTCTTGGCAGACAGGCGTGCGAATCTCCACAGGCACATTTTTACTGGCTCGCTGGAGCCAGCGTTCAATGACTTCTTGCTTTTTCAGTTGGAGGGCCGCTTCGGCGAAGCGCTCATAATCTAGCTCTAAGGACGCCCGATGGGGGGGGTAGCGCCGCTGAAGCCAAACTATGCGAGCCCCACGCCGCCCATCCCGTGCCGTAAAAGGCTGCGGCTCGGAGATCTCCCCTGGTCGTAACGCATCTACCACGAAATACAAGTCCGCATCTAACTTATCCAAGGGCAGTCGGTAGGAGCCCGTCTCTTCATCTATTAGGCGGCCGCCCGTCTGCTTCGTACGCAGGTCCTCTGAGAATTCCGTAGCCGCCCGAAAGAAAGACAAGCTATCCCGCAGTATCTTTTCTCGCAGCTCGGCAAGCTGCCGCACCGCTACTTGAACATCTACCTCGGTGATGGCAGGCTGGATCAGAATATGCCGAGCTCGGGCTTTTTGACCTATGCGACTTTCCACCAAGAGAATATGGAAGCCAAAAGGACTTTCAAAAACTGGAGAGACTTCGCCTATAGGTTGAGAGAAGGCGACCCTCTCAAACTCCGGAACCATCTGGCCTTTTTTGAACTCCCCTAGGTCTCCGCCCTGCCGAGCCGAACCCAAATCCTGCGAAAAGGCCCGTGCCGCTGAAGCAAAATCCATCTTACCCGCTATAATCTCCTGCCGAATCTGCTCTAAGCGCGCTCGAACGGATTCTTTTTCAGAAGGTGAAGCTTTAGCCCAAAAAACAATCTGGCTTAGCTCTACTTCGGCGGGCACATAGGGTAGGCTATCAGGCGGAATGCTCCGAAAAAACTCGCGCACCTCTTGTGGGGTAATCCGCACATCGGCAGTAATCTTCTGGCGCATCTCTTCGGCAAGCAGCTGGCTGCGCACTTCGGTGCGTAGGTCCTGTTTGAGGAGGGGAAGGGGTTTGCCGTAAATCTCCACAATCGCCTCTGTAGAACCGAGCTGCGCCGAGAGAATCTGTATACGGCGCTCTATTTCCCGCTCTACCTGCTCATCAGACACCTTTAGGCTATCTATGCGCGCTCGTACGAGGAGGAGCTTCTCAATAAGGAATCGTTCCAGGACCTCGCAGTACAGCCCTCCGTCATCAGGGGTGCCCATTTGCTTGAGGTAGGCATACTGCTGGGCTACTTGAGATTCCAGGATGAGCTCATCCCCTACCACGGCCGCAATGCCCTCTACCCGAACTTGGGCTAAGCTAATAGAGATGCACGTCAGGGCGAGCCAAAGCCTGCCGATACAAGCTGTCCTCAAACGCAGATAACCAAGCATGGATTTGTCTTTGGATAAGAAGGGTACGCAGCTGCTCCTGCACGAGCTCAAAGGGCAGCACCTGTCCAGGCAAGATAAGCCCTGTGAGCTGAAAGACTGAGAGGTAGCGTTGAGCACCCTCAATGCGGGTAGCCCGAGCGGTAGCCCGAAGGGTAAGGCTCGCCAAAGGCGTAGCAAAAAACACTTGCAAGCTATCTAAGCGACTACGCGGCACCCAAGTAGACACTACCTCGCCGACGTAATTATTTTTTTGCAGCCAGGCCAGCCAGACACTATCATTTTGGTAAGTAAGCTGCTGCAGCTCTCGGATAGCCGTCCAGGTCTCGGGCACTTGGGCCCAACGGTAGCGATAATAGGGCTGCAGAGCTTGAAAAGCTTCTGGTTGGGCGGTGTAGGCCGCACGTAGCATAGAATCGCTAGGGGAGGTGCTAACTGCCCGTTCCATAAGCAGTCGGGAAAGGTACGTAATAAAAAGCTTTGTGCGGTATTCCTGCACTTGGGCTTCTATGGCGTTGCGGAGCTGGGGCAGCAGTACGTACGCCGTGTCGGCTAAGGCTTGCTGCTTGATCCACTCGGCGCCATAGCGGTGCAAGAGCAAGGCCGTGTCGGCTCCCGGTGGAACGACTATACGATTTAGCGCCTCCGATCGGGTAAGGTACTTATCCTTGTATTGGGCTACGAGAGGCTCGGCGGGGGCTTTTTTGCACCCGATCAGGCCGCTAACGAAATAGACGAGCCAGAACCTTCTCATCTACTTTAGCGGGGAAAGCCCCTTGTAACTCACTGAGCCAGCGCCGCTCTAACTCTTCCTGATACTTTTGGATGAGCTCAATCCGCACTTCCTCAAAGGTCTTGTAGCCGGCGGGTAAGCGCCGCACGAGGTAGGCTATTTGCCATTCGCGTCCGGAGCCTTGGAGAGCCGTCCAGACGGGTAAGGTACCATTTCCGAAAAATCGGTCATATTTTTCCGAGCCCCGCCCTCGCTCTATGTAAGAAGGCAAGATGCGCCAGCCGTAACGCCCTGCCCGATTGAGCGAGTCAATGAGACTCAGCGAAGCCGTAGGCAGGCGCTTCGGCAGCTCGGCTAAGGAAGTCGAGTCCATCCCTACCACCTCAATCACTTCTAACCTTTCTTGGGCAGGGAAGTCTTGCTTACGCTCCTCATAAAACGCCCGAAGCCCTGCGGTATCCTCTACAGCCCGTCGCCAAACCCGTTGCTCACTCATGGTGAAAAACAGCACCCCATAGTAATACTCCCGCCGCAGAAGCTCAAACTCTGGATAGCGCTTAGGCAGCTCAGCGAGCTCTTTATCTAAGACCTTCTCAGACGCATAGGAGCGTAGGGCTTCGCTAAAGACTTCTGGTGAGAGCTTTCGAGCTACCTGTAAGCCGCGCACCCCCGCCCAATAGCTCAAGAAGCCCTCCACGGAGTAGGGCTTCTTATCCAGCGTAAAGAGCGTAGCCCGCAGGAGAGAGGTAGGCAGCTTAGAGAGCGCCCCCTCCACATCTGGATAAAGGGTATCTAACGCCGCATACAGAGCCTGCCGAATCGGAGCGTTTTCTTGATACTTATAGGCGATGAGGCGCTTCTCAAAGTAGGCTTTTTCTGCGGTACGGTAACGCTCATCTTTTTGGAGGCGGGCTTTGAGTTCGCTGCGCATTTCTTCAAAGCTGCGGATAGGTTT
>CALKJV010000052.1 GCA_937995505.1 uncultured Bacteroidia bacterium
GCGCGCAGTGAGCGTCTGCCTCTTTTAGAAGGGGAGTACCTCAAAGGCTTAGATCGGCTTACGGAAGGGTGGGGCCTTACAGAAGCCATAGGCTATCGGTTTTTCAGCAATCGGGGGCTGATAAACTTTTTTGTGGCGCTAGAAGCGGCTCAGTATTTCACGCAGAGCCAGCGAAAGTACATGTATGATTTAGGCGTGCGCGATATAGGTCGGCGTCGAGATGTTTGGCAGGGGTTTCGGGTAGGCTGGATCGTGCCTTTGTATGAAAAAGCCCCCTTAGAATGAGAGCGTGGTATCCACTGTATGTATTCCTGATGGCTATGGCGGCTGGGGTGATGCCGCTGATTGGGCTTTTTTCCCCGAAAGTGCGCCTCTGGTGGCGAGCTCGCCGTACCTTGCCGCCTACTCCTCCCCTGGATAGACCGGTTCTCTGGATGCACTGCGCTTCAGTCGGAGAGTTTGAGCAGGGTCGCCCTATCCTTGAGTATCTCCTCCAGAAAGTCCAGGTGCGTCCATACGTAGTAATAACCTTCTTCTCCCCCTCGGGCTGGCAGCGCCATCGGCAGAGCTATCCCGTAGCAGATTGGATGGGTCCGGCTCCCATAGACTTGCCGTGGATTGTGCGCCGCTGGGTGCGTACCCTGCGCCCAGTCGCCGTCTTTTTCGTCAAATACGATCTCTGGCCTACGCTGCTACATACGCTGCAAGCGGAAGGCTGCCCCACGTATCTCTTAGCCGCCCATGTAACTCCCCTTCGAGGCTTGCGCTGGTGGTGGCGACGCCAATTGCTCCCCAGCATGCGATACATATTTGTGCAGACGCAAGTCGACCAACTGCGCCTCAGTGCGGCTGGCTTCGCCCGAGTCGCGGTGTCAGGAGATAGCCGCCTCGTGCGCGTAAAGCAGCTCGCTGAAAATTGGCTCCCCGTCTCCGGAATCGCCGAATGGGTAGGGGAGCATTTCTGCATCGTCGCTGGCAGCGTATGGGAGGAAGACGTAAACTTCCTCGCTCAAGCTTGCAAGCAGCTGCGCAGCTATTCCATCCGATGGATCTTAGTTCCCCACGAAGTTTCCCCTAAACAGCTCAAATACATCAGCCGTACTTGGCCTGTGCAGCTTTCCTTTTACAGCGAGTCCGACTGGAACCCTCGGGCGGATACGCTTGTCATTGACACAGTGGGGCTGCTGGCTTACTTGTATGCCTATGCTCACGCAGTTTGGATAGGCGGGGGCTTTGGGCGCGGTATTCACAATATTCTGGAAGCGGTGGTATACAAAAAGCCTGTATTTTTCGGCCCCAATCATACAGAGTTTCCGGAAGCGCTGGAGCTTCTGAAGCTGGGCATAGCTGAGAGCTTTCGGTATCCCGTGGGCTTTGCAAACGCTATCAAAAGCTTAGTACGAGACCGTCGGAGGCTCCAGCTGATTGAGTCTCAGGCTGAAGCCTATCTCGCTAGCAAACCCAACACTCCTGCCCTGGTCTGGGAGTACCTGTGCGAGGAGCTTTGGACTCGTGAACTTTTAGGGCACACCAGCTGAGTTTTTTTACTTTTTCCAGCGCAGGTAGGCTCCTTGCACGATTTGTAGGCGCCCCTCTGCGAGCAGCTCTTCTAAGAGGACTTCGGCGCTTCTGGGAAAGGCTTTTTGGAGTGCCCTCCGAATATCATGAATAGGGCGGGGGATAGCAGCTATTTCTGAAAGCAAAGCGCAAGCAGCGGCGCGCTCGTCTGCCGCAGGCTGAGCTGGCCGGTAGTAGCCTTTACATACATCACATTGGCCACAGGGCTGAAGCTCTTCCTTGAAGTACCGCAAAAGGTACTGAGCCCTACAAGTGTCTTTCTGCTGATAATACCCCTGCATGAAACGGCTTCGGATCTGAGCTTGGGAGCGGAGGTTCTGGTATTTGTAGCGGAGGCTCTCCCAGAGGGTAGGCGAAGGGAAGGGGGCGGGCAAGCGTACTTGTAAGCTGCCTAAAGGCACGGCTTCGTGCGTGAGCCAACCGCTTTTACGGAGCTGTTCTAAACCTCGGTAAAGCTCAATGTAAGGGAGGTTGAGCTGATAGGCCCAGTCCCCAAAGTCCACATAAGCGCCTTCTTGAAAGAGGGCATCTCCGCCCAATCGCAGAATCCACTGAGCGAGAGGGGCCTGGGTGCGCTGCCAATACTCTGGCGGTACTAAGCTCCGAATCACGCCTCGGGTGGCCTGCCCTTCTCGGCTCTCTTGCCAGCTAAGGAGCTCTTCTTGACTGAGCAGGTGCATAGCCCGCCGCACGACCGAAGGCGATTCCTTCACCTGCCGAGCCAAGTCTTCCATAGAGAGAATGAGGGTACTGTGAGTAGCCTGCTGCTGCAGGGTCGCATAGAGTCGGCGGAGAAAGTCATGCGAAGGATACTTTTGGAGGGGAGCTTGCTGGAGGACTTCGGCGTCTTTGGGAGAGAAAAGGGCTATGGCGTATGCAAGCTCCCCATCTCTGCCTGCGCGGCCCACTTCTTGAAGGTAGGCTTCAGGCTCAGAGGCAGGGTCATAATGCACTACAAAGCGTGTATCCGGCTTATCAATGCCCATCCCAAAAGCGCTCGTGGCTACAATAAGGCGCACCTCCCCTCGGATCCAGCGGTCCTGTACGAAGCTGCGCTGGCTGCTGGGCATGCCTGCATGGTAGGCCTCCGCAGAAAATCCATGCTGCCGTAGCTTTTGTGCTATTTGGCGGCTCCGACTCCGAGAACTGACATAAATAATCCCAGAGCCCTGGAGCCGATGGACCGTCTGGATGAGCCTGGTGTCCTTGTCTGAGTGGTATACTATGGCATAGTAAAAGTTAGGCCGATGGAAGGGCTGCTGGGCTAAGACGGGGTCTCGCAGGCCTAAGTACTGAATAATGTCTTTTTGCACTGTAGGGGTAGCCGTAGCGGTGAGGGCTATCCAGGGGGTCGTCGCAGGCAGGTGGGTGCGCAGCTCCCCTAAGCGGGTATACGACGTACGAAAATCGTGTCCCCATTGGCTGATGCAGTGGGCTTCGTCTATGGCGACTAAGGTGATGGGTAGAGTACGCAGCCGCTCTAAAAAGCTGGGCAAGATGAGCCGTTCAGGGGCAGCGTAGAGGAAGCGCAGTCGGTTTTCGGCTGCGGCTTTGAGAGCTGCCTCACGCAGGCTCGCAGGCAGGGTGCTATCAATAGCTGCCGCTGGAATGCCCCGCCGCTGTAGCCCCTCTACCTGATCGCGCATGAGGGCTATCAGCGGAGAAACTACCAGCGTTAGCCCTCCTAACACAAGGCCTGGGACTTGATAGCAGATAGACTTTCCCCCGCCGGTGGGGAGTAAAGCCAGTACATCCCGGCCAGCAAGGATCGCCTCTACCACCTGCTTCTGTCCCGGCCGAAAGTCTGGATAGCCCCAATACGTATTCAGTACGGCACGGGCAGCCTCCACGCCGTAAAGATACAAGTAAGGGCGTAATTTTTGCAAAAGTGCCTGGGTAAAGATGAGTTTCTTCTGGGCTTAGCCCATAGAGAGCGTAGCGAGGGTAGTCAAAAAAAGATGTAGGGTGATATTGAGCCTCAGTCCGCGACGTCGCATGAAGCGTAGGGGCACTCCCCCTTCGCTGTAAGCTAAAGCATTAGGCGGGGTAGCCACTGGCAACATGAAGGCCATGCTGGTTCCGATGCCAAACCAGATAAGCCCCAAAAGCGGGCGGCCCGTAGCTTCAAAGATGGGCAGGAGGAGTGGGAGGAGGAGCGCGCATAAGGCTGTATTAGAGAGGAGCTCGGTGGGCCATATAGCTAGGCCGAGGATTACGAACCAGAAGAGCGGAGCGGGTAGCCCTTTCAGCCAAGGTCCTACAAGGGCCGTAAAATGCGTCCCTAGTCCTGAAAGCTCTACCAGTCGAGCCAGAGCGAGCCCCCCTCCGAAAAGCCATAAGATACCCCAGGGAATTTGCAGGCCCTCTTGGAGGGATAAGAGGGGGCTTCCATTTTGACCTAAGCCGGGCACAAAAAGCAGAAAAGCCCCCAAGAGCGCTACGCTCCATACGGGTAGAGGTGCGAAAAGCCAGCCAGCTAAGGTGAGCGCGAGGATGAGCGCTGTTCGCTTGCCGGGGAGGGTCAGCTGGTCTGGTCCTTCTAAGGGGAGCTTACCGAGGGGAGGGAGGGCGGTTCCCTTGCGCCCGTAGAGAAGGATATAGGCAGCTACGAGCCCCCCTATACCGGCAAGGGCCCCGAATTTGAGCCAGTCCAGAAAGCGTACCTGTACACTTTCGGCGGCCAGAAGCTGGGCGACGATGCCATTGGGGGCAGAGCCCGTGAGGGTGATTACGCCTCCAAGAGAAGCAGCCCACGCAATGCTCAAGGCGGCTTGCCAACGAAGAGGCCCTTCGGGAAAGAGCCGCTGGGCTACTGGCAGCAAGAGGGCCGTCACAGCGGTATTATTGAGTAAAGTACTCATCCCGGTACTAAGCCCCATGAGCCCTGCGGCGAGGCGTTTTGGATTTCCTCTGGCCCAGCGGACTACCTTGCCTCGGAGGTAAAGGGGAAGCTGATGGACCTCCACGGCCCGAGCTAGCCAGAAAGATCCCAAAAATAATCCTATCACCGGCTGCCCGTAAGCCTGCCATAGCGTCGCTGCTTTGGGGATCCCTACCGCTTCTAAAAGCGGCAAGCTTAGAAGGGGCATTAGGGCTACCACATAGTAAGGCAGGCTTTCGGTCATCCAACTAAGGGCCATAACTAGGATGAGCCCTAAGCTGACTGCCTCAGAAGCCGGCAGACCCAGGAAATACCCTCCCCCTCCCACAGCTATCCCTGCTAGCAGCTGCATGAGAAACAGATAAGCGCGCTTAAGCATGGCCGTGCAGCTTGTCTAGGGCTTTTGGGAGAAGGGCGGCCCACCTGAGCACCCTCAAAATTAGCCGTATGGGGCGAGAAACTTACCTTTGTCTCATGCGTGTAGCCACTCAGCCACTGACCTCAGGCCTTCAACGAATAGATCTGCCCGCAGCCGCCGCTCAATGGAACATAGACCTGGAAAAGCTGCCGTATAGCTTGCGTATCCTCCTGGAAAATATCCTCCGAAACCTAGACGGCTTCAAGGTTACAGAGCAGCACCTAAAGCCCTTTCAAAACTGGACAGGGCATCCCAGCCCAGAGGATGAGATAGCTTTTATTCCGAGCCGAGTGCTCATGCAGGATTTTACGGGGGTGCCGGCAGTGGTAGATTTGGCTTCGTTGCGTGAGGCTGTGGCCGCTCACGGCAAAGACCCCAAAAAAATCAACCCCCTCGTCCCCGTAGACTTAGTGATTGACCATTCGGTGCAGGTAGATTCTTTCGGTAGTGCTTTGGCCCTCCAACGCAATATTGAAAAGGAGTATCAGCAAAACCAGGAACGCTATCAGTTTCTCAAATGGGCTCAGCAGGCCTTCTCTAACTTCCGTATTGTGCCGCCGGGCATGGGGATCGTTCATCAAGTAAACTTAGAGTACCTCGCCCAAGTCGTAACCCAAAGAGAAGGGTGGGCATTTCCGGATACGGTGGTCGGCACAGACTCTCATACGCCCATGGTGAATGGGATTGGCGTAATTGCATGGGGGGTCGGCGGAATTGAGGCAGAAGCGGCGATGCTGGGCCAGCCTTTCTATTTCCCTTGTCCGGAGGTGATCGGACTGGAGCTGGTGGGGCAGCTGCGCCCCGGCGTGACCGCTTCCGACCTCGTGCTTACCATTACGGAGCTTCTGCGTCAAGTAGGGGTGGTGGATAAGTTCGTAGAGGTCTTTGGGCCTGGGCTGGACAGCCTCACAGTGCCAGATCGCGCCACCCTGTCTAATATGTCTCCGGAATTTGGATGTACGGTTACCTACTTCCCCATTGATGCGCAGACGCTTCGCTACCTTCGGCTCACGGGCCGGCCTGCCCAGCAAGTAGAACTCATTGAGGCCTACGCTCGTGCCAACCGCATTTGGCGTGACCCGCAGGAGAAGCCCATCTACACACGCACCGTTACCTTAGACTTAGCTTCGGTGGAACCCTGTATTGCCGGGCCCCGACGCCCGCAGGATCGGATACCCCTTTCGCAGGCCCAATCTACCATCCGTACAGCCTTACAAAAGACCTTCCAAAAGCCTCTGCACCCTATTACCCCTCAGCCTCTCACCCTTACCGAAGCCCACTTGCCCACCAACGGCTTTGCTCACCTCTCTACCGGCGACAGTGAATACCTCCTCCACGATGGCGCAGTCGTGATAGCGGCTATCACCAGCTGCACCAATACTTCTAATCCGTCGGTGATGTTAGCGGCAGGCCTCGTAGCGAAAAAAGCCGTAGCCGCTGGCCTACGCCCCAAACCTTGGGTGAAGACTACCCTTGCGCCTGGCTCGCGGGTGGTTACAGAGTACCTCCGTAAAGCGCAACTCCTCCCCTACTTAGAAGCCCTACGCTTCCATGTAGCGGGGTATGGCTGTACTACGTGCATTGGCAATAGCGGTGCTTTGCCCCCGGCGATTTCTCAGGCTATCCAAGAGAAAAACCTCGTCGTCGCCGCCGTCCTCTCTGGTAACCGAAACTTTGAGGCTCGGGTCCACCCGCAGGTACGGATGAACTTTTTGGCTTCGCCACCGCTCGTGGTGGCGTACGCCTTAGCAGGGCGCAGCGATATTGACTTTGAGACCGAGCCCCTCGGCTATGATCCCGACGGATATCCTGTGTACTTGCGGGATATTTGGTTCTCGCCAGAAGAGCTCCAGGAGCTGATGGATAAAGTGATAGACGAAGGGGATTTCGTGCTAAACTACGCCCACATCTTTGAAGGGGAGGCCGATTGGAAAGCCCTTTCCGCGCCTACGGGTGAGCTGTATCAGTGGGACTCAGCTTCTACTTACATTCGGCGAGCGCCCTTCTTTGAGGGTGTAACTCCCACTGTGCCACCTGTACAGGATATTCGGGATGCACGGGTACTGCTCATGCTGGGCGACTCCGTAACCACGGATCATATCTCGCCGGCGGGTTCTATTCCTAGTCAAAGCCCCGCCGGGC
>CALKJV010000053.1 GCA_937995505.1 uncultured Bacteroidia bacterium
GACATCGCCAATGGCGTAGATATGGGGTACGGCGGTTTGGAGGTGGTCATTGACGGGCACTCGCCCGCGCTCATCTGTACTTAGGCCAGCCTTTTCCAGCGCCAGCCCCTCCGTGTAGGGCCGACGCCCCACCGCTACCAGCACATAGTCTGCTGTGAGCGAAACACTTTCTCCACCTGAGCGGGGGGCTACTTGCACCTTGACTTGGCTGCCTTCTACCACAGCCGCCTGCGCCGAATGCCCCGGGAGAAGCTTCGCCCCGTAGTCGCCCGTGAGAATCCGTCGCGCCTCTTCACCTAAATCAGGATCCATGCCCGGCAAAAGCCTATCCAAGTACTCCACAATCGTAATTGCGCTCCCCAACCGCCCAAAAATAGACGCCATCTCTACGCCAATCACCCCTCCCCCGATGATGAGAAGGTGCTTCGGAACCTCAGGAAGGCTCAGTGCCTCCGTAGAAGTGATAATGCGCTTTTTGTCTATCGGGATATTGGGCAAGGGGGTAGGCTTAGAGCCTGTGGCGATGCAGATGTGCTTACCGTACAACGTAGGCCCGCCGTCTACGGCGACCTCGTTGGCTGATACAAAGCGTCCATGCCCATGAAAGACAGAAATCTTATTTTTCTTCATCAGATATTCTACGCCGCCGGTGATGTGCTTGACGACCTGGTTTTTGCGAGCCAGCATTTTAGGCCAATTCAGCTGGACCGAGCTTACTTCAATCCCATGTTCTGCGAAGTGCTTTTGGGCTTCAAAGTAGCGTTCGGAGGAGTCTAAGAGGGCTTTGGAGGGAATGCAGCCCACATTGAGGCAGGTGCCGCCGAGGGTAGGGTATCTTTCCACCAAGGCCACCGATAAGCCAAGCTGGGCGGCGCGGATAGCCGCCACATACCCCCCCGGCCCGCTACCGATAATCACTAGTTCGTACTTCTGCATGCAGCAAAGGTAACCGCTCAACCGAAACCCCCCGAAACAGGGTAGAGCAATTTTTGTTTTACATGCGATGCGAAAGCTGTACCCGCTTCTCTTCATCGCCCTCCTCTGGGCGCAGGAAGGGCGCCGCTGGCAAATCGGTCCGCAAGTCGCTCTGAATATCCCCGCTTACCGAGGCAACAAGCCCGTAGAGAAGGTAGCTATCCTCCCAGGCTTTACGGGCGGCGTGCAATTCCGCTATGCGCTAAGTAAGCGATGGGCCTTGCGCAGCGGCTTGTACTTCAGCCAGCGCAATACTGACTATCTGGTCGTAGAAGCTACCCCAGGAGACACCGTCATCGGCGGCACCCTCCGAGACGAATACATTGTATACATCGCTGTAGATGGGCGACTAGAAATTGGACACATAGAGCTGCCTGTCCTCATGGAATGGAACTTTCTAAGCTCTCCAGCGAGTCGGTCATATATGCTCTTCGGCCTGCATGCGGGCTATTTGGCTTTTGCTCGGAATTATGGTAAAGTGCAGGTTTCTTTGGAGGGCTTGGACTTTTTGCCGCTCTTTGGATTCTCGCCCCAAACTCGGGTGATTGTAGCCGAAGGGCCCATTGACAAGGATCGGATAGTTTTTCGCCGGGGTGACGCTGGGGTATGGTTTGGGGGGGGTAACGCCTACCCCATGGGGAAGGGCCAGATGAGCTTTGAAATCCGAGCTTTCTTTGGTCTCGTAAATATCTTTGCTGAGCCGAAGTCCGACCGCCTCTACAATGGTTCTATTATGTTCATGACCGGGTACGCCTTCTGAGCTGTTACCTTTTTCTGAGCTGTTACCTTTGGCGGGATGCCCAGATCGCCCCTTTCCCGTGAAGTCCGGCTTACCCTTACAGGCGTATTTATTGGGCTATTTTTAGCTGCGCTAGACCAGACGGTCGTGGCGACAGCTCTACCACGCATGCTGGCTGAGCTAGGAGGCCAAGCGTGGTACGGATGGGTAGGGGCATTGTATCTCTTAGGGAGTACGATAGCTGCGCCTATAGCTGGCCGGCTAGTGGAAATCCTGCCGCGACGCCCCGTGCTTTTAAGTGCAATGGCGCTTTTTGGGCTAGGTTCCCTGCTGTGCGGCTTAGCCGGAGATTTCAGGGGGCTTTTGGCTTTTCGGTTTGTGCAGGGGGTAGGGGGAGGCGCCCTTTTTTCCTTAGCCTTTACGACGCTGGCGTGGTTCTTTCCCCCGAGAGAACGGAGCCGTTGGGCCGGGCTAGTGGGGGCCCTCTTTGGAGTGGCCTCGGCGGTAGGTCCCCCCTTAGGCGGCTATCTCGCACAAGCGCTCTCCTGGCGCTGGGCCTTTTGGATCAATGTCCCTCTTCTCTTTTTAGCTATGCTCTTCGTATGGCGCTTCTTACCTGTACAAGCCCCTCCTGACAAAGGCCGGTTGGATATACGGGGTACGCTCTTGCTTATAGGTTGGGCTTTGCCGCTCCTTTTGGCTTTCTCTTTTTGGGGCCCCAAAAGTCTGGGTTCGCCGATATGGGGTATCGCCCTGAGCGCCTTAGGCCTGGCGCTCCTATGGCTATGGGTGCGCGTAGAGCTGCGGGAAAAAAGCCCCCTCTTTGACTTAGAGCTGGTGCGGGTGCGTACCTTTCGGCAAGCCGCCATTGCCGGCTTCTTTTTCGGGCCTATCTTTCTCGGAGGCGTAACCTTCCTCCCCCTCTACCTTCAATCGGTCCTCGGCTATACGCCGGCACAGAGTGGGGGGATTCTCCTGGCTTTTACCATCGGAATGGTGGCCAGTACCGGGGCTACGGGGGCTTGGGTGAGCCGCCACGGCCGCTACAAGCCCGTGCTGAGCGGCGCAGCGATTTTTATTCTGGTTCTCTTTGCCTTAGCGGCACTCTTCCTGCCGGCACGACTCCCCCTGTGGGTCCTTCTGGTACTTATGGGGATAGGTTCGGTGTTTTTCGGCCCCTTTCAAGCGCTGCTCAGCGTCGTAGGGCAGAATGACGCCCCTATTGCGCGGGTCGGATCGGTTACCAGTGCACTTCAATTTTTACGGCAAATAGGTTCTACGGTGGGGCTGGCAGCGCTTAATAGCCTGTACGTCTTCGGAGGGCATGGACAAAACCTCCTCGCAGGTCTGCGCTGGGTTTTTGGGGGGAGCGCCTTGCTCGCAGCTGCCCTCCTCGCAGCCATATGGGCTCTCCCCGATACCCGCCTCCGAAAAGACCATACCCCCCCACAAGCGTAAATTTGCCCCGTGTGGGCCTTGTGGCGGAAGGAAGTGGCTTCCCTCCTATACTCTCTCATCGCATACCTCGTGTGGGCTGTATTTCTCGTGGGTACAGGGCTATTTGTGTGGGTCTTCTCAGGGAGCGTGATCACTACCGGTGCAGCTGAATTAGACCCTTTTTTCGGTATAGCGCCCTGGTTTCTGCTTTTTTTAGCGCCAGCCCTCACGATGCGCAGCTTTGCAGAGGAGTTTCGCACGGGCTCCTATGAGCTTTTAGCTACTGCACCCCTCTCGCCATGGGAGATTATCTTAGCGAAGTACTTAGCGGTGGCCTTAGTGCTGGCTTTTGCGCTGGTGCCGACGCTGGTATTTTACGGCTCTATTGCGTGGCTGGCCCAGCCGAGAGGCGCCGTGGATCATGGCGCTATCCAAGGCGCTTACGTGGGCCTTTTTGGGTTAGGCCTTGCCTTAGCCGCTTTGGGTATATGGGCTTCTACCCTCACTATGCACACCATCGTGGCCTTTCTGGTAGGGCTATTTTTGGGCTTTGTGTGGCTTATTGGGTTTGAGTTTGCCTCAGAACTTCCGATAGGGCGGCCGCTCCAGGAGCTTTTCGCCCAGCTGAGCCTCTTTGAGCACTACCGCAGCGTAAGCCGCGGCGTAGTAGATAGCCGCGATGTGTCGTACTTTCTAAGTGTGATTGTACTGGGATTAGGCTTAGCTCGCCTCCAACTCGCTCGGAGACACGCATGAAGGCCTTCCTACAATTCCTTACGCTCTTAGCGGCCTTAGTGCTCCTCCATCTCTTGGGGCAGAGGTATTTCGTGCGGGTAGACCTCACGGCCGAGAAGCGCTATACCCTCTCTGCTGGCACAGAGAAGCTTTTAGCCCAGCTACCCCAAGCCGTGTATGTGACGGTGTATTTAGAGGGAGACTTTCCGTATCCCATTCAACGGTACCGGCAGGCGATAGCGACGCTTTTAGCGGAGATGCGGGCCCGCGCCCCTAAGCCGCTCAATTTCACCTTCGTCAATCCCGCCAAAAACCCCCAGCTCTTGCAGAACTTCAAGCAGCGCGGCATCCAACCTATCCCTATCAATGTACGAGTCTCCCAGACCGAGACCCGCCGCCAGTACATGTATCCTATTGCCGTAGTACAGAGCGGCCAGCGCGAAGTGTGGGTTGACCTCGTGAAAGGCAACCTCTACCCCACCGGCGAAATCAACCTCCTAGAAGCCGAGCAAGAGGTAGAATACAAAATAGCGGCAGCCCTGCGGCAAATAGTCGTTTTCAACGAGAAGCCTCTTCTGGGCATTTTAGAAGGGCATGGGGAATATCGCTTAGAGCAGATGCCGCAGCTGCGCGCCGAGCTGGAGCAGTTTTATCGGCTCTTACCGGTACGGGTACGGGAGGGGCAGGCGCTTGCCCCTGCCAAGGCTTACTTACCCGATAGCCTCCAGAAACGCCTCACCGGGGATGGCTATGCCGCTATCCTCATCATGGGTCCCGATAGCGCCTTCACCGAGCGGGAAAAGTACGAGCTAGAACAGTACCTTTTGCGAGGGGGGCGGCTTCTATGGCTCTTAGACCACCACCGCATCAACCTCACCGAAAGCGCCGCCCTCACGCAGCTGCGTGAGCTTAGCTTGGATGACCTATTTTTCCGCTGGGGCTGGCGTCCGGGCTATGACCTCGTACAGGACCTCTCGTGCGGCTACATTGAGGTCATTCGCGGCTATTACAATGGCCCCCTCTGGGGCGCAGAAAAGTGGCTCTACTACCCCATCGTCTATATCTTCCCGCCGCATCCTATCACCCGCACAGTAGATGCCGTGCTGTACCGATATGGGGGCAGTGCAGATACCCTGAGCCGGTCCGGGCTCAAGCATACTCTTTTGGCGCTTACTTCGCCGCTGAGCCGATCGGTCAAGGGTACCCAAATTATTGACATCAACCTTGCGCTTAAGAACCCTCCTTCGCCTGAGGCGTTCCGGGGCAAGGGCTTTCGGCCGGTAGCGGTGCTGACCGAGGGAATTTTTGAATCGGTTTTTGCCGATAGGGAGCCGCCGACCGACTCGTATGCCCCTAAGCCCCCTACGGCGCGGTTTCTGCCCCGCTCGGGCTTGCCAGGGAAGGCTATCTGGATCACCGATGGCGAGCTTGCCCTCCCCGCCGAAGTGCAAGGCAAAGCCGCCGACTACGTGCCCTTAGACAACCTTACCTTCCTCCTGAATTGCATAGACTACCTCACAGGCGAGATCGCGCTCACGCAAGTGCGCAGCCGCAGCGTGCAAATCCGCAAGCTGGACCCGGCTTTCGTGCGGGCACATACCTTAGCTATCCAGGCTTTCAACCTGGGGCTACCGCTGCTGCTGATGGGGGGGTTAGGGATAGGCTTGTACTTTTGGCGGCGATACCGTTACCAAAAGCCGCTCGTATGAAGTCGCCACTTGCTACGGCTGGGCTCCTTCTGGTGCTACTGGCAGCTATCGGTGTGGTAGTGTGGGGCTCGCAGCTGGCCCAGCGCCGCGCCGAAGCCGAAAGAACCTTCACCTTCCCAGATACCGCCGGAATCGTAGCCATTACCCTCGTAGAGAAGCACGCCGATACTACCTTTCGGCGCGTAGATGTGCTCCGAAGGGCCCAGGGCTGGACGATCGCAGATACCTTAGAAGCTTTTGTGCAGCCTGTGCAGACTCTCCTGCAAACGCTGGTTCTCCAAACCGTGCGAGCGCCTGTAGCTCCCTCAGCGGTGCGCAATGTGCTCAAGTTCCTCAAAGACCACCGTGTAGAGGTAACCCTTCGCTGGAAAGACGGAAGGGAAGAGACCTTTTATGTGGGGGGGCCGACGCCGGACCAGCGCGCAAGCTACATGCTGCGCCCAGGCAGCAACCAACCCTATGAAGTCTTCATCCCGGGCTTTGAGGGCTATGTAACCTCCCGCTACTATCCAGACCTGAGCGTCTGGCAGCCCAATACCGTCTTTGCCGCCAAAGCAGCGGATCTGCGGGCGGTGCAGGTAGATTTTTACGGCGAGCCGGGGGAAAGCTGGCGGTTAGAGCGCTCGCTCCCTGGCGGTCCTTGGCGCTTCGCTACCGAAGAGCCCTTAGACTCCGCTAAGGTAGCCGATTACCTCCTGGCTTATACGGGCCCTTTTTATGCCGATGAGCTGGCCAACCCCGACTCCCTCGCTGGACTAGAGCCCCTCGCGG
>CALKJV010000054.1 GCA_937995505.1 uncultured Bacteroidia bacterium
GCCCGGAGCCCCCACAGCCCCAGGAGTAAAGCCACTAACCGCCGCATAGGTTACACAGTTCGGAAGCGCAGTTCGGTTTCGCCGAGTTTGAGAATGTCGCCGTCTTGGAGTTCGCCTTCTTCCACCATTTCGCCATTGACGAAGGTACCATTGGTGGAAAACTCATCCTTGAAGCGGTACTTGCCGGCTCGATAAAGAATAGTCAGGTGGTGCCCGGATACCCCCGTGTCATTGAGCACGACGTCGCAGGTAGGGTTAGAGCCAATGGTATTTTTGCCCTCGTATAGGCGGAAATCTACGCCGTTGGGGTGAATAGTAAAGCTGACGAGCCAGCCGACGAGCTTACGGTTTTGCGGCGCTTGGCGTTGGACGGGGGAAACGCCGGGCCCTTGATAGACTTGCGTGCGCTTAGGATCTGCGGGAGCCGCACCCGGTACCCCCCCTCCCACTACTTGAGTACGCTTGGGGTCAAACGGAGCTGCCCCAGGATTAGGAGATGCACCAGGGACAGGGGGAGGAGGAGGCGAACCCATAAACTGGGTGCGTTCAGGGTCGATCCGTTCAGGTCTCGGTTGCGTACGATTGAAATCGTCTTCCCTGCTCATAGCGAGACAAAGATAAGGTGTTTTGCGAACCACCGTAGGAATATCTTCTACCTTTGTGCGTTACATGTGGGAAAGCCTATTGCGCCTCAGCGTACGCTCCACGGCTTTTAGCTTAGGGGTCTTGGGAGCTATCGGCGCCGTCGGACTCTATGGGCTGCTGCATATACAAGTAGATGCCGTTCCCGATATCACCAATAATCAGGTTCAGGTCTATGCTTATGCCCCCGGCTACTCTGCAGAAGAGGTAGAACTGCTCATCACTCGCCCGATAGAAGCTGCTCTCGCGACTGTGCCCGACCGCATTGAATGGCGCTCTATTTCCCGAATGGGGCTCTCGCTCATCACGATAGTATTTGAGGAAGGGGTAGACTTGTACCGCGCCCGCAGTCAGATTGCGGAACGGCTCCTTTCGGTACAAGGGCAGCTGCCGGCAGGTGTGCAGCCGGAGATTGGTCCGCCCAGCACCGGCCTTAGTGAAGCCTTTCAGTACACCCTGGAGCCGGCCCAACCCCTCTCCCTGACCGAACTGCGTGCCATACAGGATTGGGTAGTACGGCGGGCGCTCTTAGAGACTCCAGGCGTAGCGGATATCAGCAGTTTCGGAGGGTATGTGCGGCGGTGGGAGATTGTGGTGCAGCCTGAGGCCCTCCAACGGTACGGTCTCTCGCTTACCGAAGTGGAATCAGCCCTTCAATCCGCCAATCAGCTCACAGCCGGAGGCTACTTAGAACGGGGCGGCAGTACGCTTGCTCTGCGGGCAGAGGGTCTGTGGCGCTCTCCCGAAGACATAGCGGCTACCGTCGTAGCCACCCGACACAATCGCCCCATCCGCCTCTCGGATATAGCTACACTGCGAGAAGGGCACATGCCTCGCTACGGAGCTCTCCTGCGAGATACGACCGGCGAAGCCGTCGGCGGCATCGTACTCGTGCGCAAAGGCGAAAATACCGCCGAAGTGGTTCATCGCCTCAAAGCCAAAATCGCCGACTTAGAGCCCCGTTTGCCCTATGGCATTCGGATCCGCCCTTTCCTAGACCGAGAAGACCTCATAGACCGCCTGCTCTCTACCGTAACCCAAAACCTCCTCAAAGCAGCCCTCATCGTTCTCGGGGTTTTGACTTTCCTGCTGGGTAGCTGGCGCGCAGGGGTCTTGGTAGGGGCGGTTATACCACTTTCCATGTTCTTCGCCTTAGGGCTTATGAGCGCCACCGGCCTCTCAGCCAACCTCATGAGCCTCGGCGCTATTGACTTTGGGCTCATCGTAGACGGTACGGTCATCCTTGTAGAAGCGGTACTGGTGCGCCTGCCCCACGTGAGCGACCGTTTAGCGGCCGCCGAGCAAGGCTCTATCCAGATCCGCAAAGCCAGCCTTTTCGGGGAGCTGGTGGTCATTTCTGTGTATCTGCCCTTTCTCCTGCTAAGCGGTGTGGAGGGAAAGATGTTTCGGCCTATGATTCTGACCATGATGTTTGCGCTGGCGGGGGCGCTGATTTTGTCGGTTACCTTCGTGCCGTGGGCAAGTGGGCGATTTCTAAAACCGCATCTGTGGGAGGTATCGGAGCGCACCGCTACGGCTTTGCAGCGGGGCGCAGGTAAGGTCTTTCGGTTCAGTGCTCGGCGCCCCGGCTGGGCTCTGGGAGTCTGGTTAGGTCTCTTGGGGTTGGGCGGCCTGCTTTTCTGGAAATCCGAAACTATATTCCTACCCGAATTGGAGGAGGGCGCCTTTGCTGTAGAAACGCGCGTTCCCCTCGGCAGTACCCTTTCCCAAACTATAGAGCGCTGTACGGCCATCCATCGCCTTCTACTGACCCAGCTACCTGGGGCCTTTACAGAAGCGATTGCCAAAATCGGCACCTCCGAGATCCCCATGGATCCCATGTTTGTAGAGAGTGCGGACCTCATCCTGGTGCTGGCCCCAGATTCGCCCCTCCCCCGCCCAGAGCTGGCCGACAGCCTCAAAAAGCTCGTAGAAGCCCACTACCCCGGCATCTTTATCGGCGTACAGCAGCCTATCCAGATGCGATTCAATGAACTTTTAGCGGGCGCCCGAACCGACATTGTGGTGCGGCTCATAGGACCTAATCTGGATACCCTCGCAGCGTGGGGCGAAAAGATAGCTTCGGTATGTGAGGGCGTACCGGGCGTATCGGACCTCTCTCGGCCGCTATTTTTCGGGGCTCGGCAGATAGCCATTCGGTGGAAGCCGGAGGCATTGAGTTTTTATGGGGTAGCTTTAGAAGAGGCCCAGCGGTGGGTACAAGCGTATCGGTTAGGCCTACCTCTGCGGCCGATCCTTTCGCCAGATGGGCGGCGCACGCTCACAGCCCTTCGCGTGCAAGCCCCCGACGCCGATATAGCCCAACTCCCTTTGCCCACAAAGCGAGGCGAATGGATACCGCTCGGCCTCGTGGCAGAAGTGCATTACGTGCCAGGCTTCAATGAGATCCCGCACGCCGAAAGCGAACGCGTATACGCCATCGGCATTAATGTACGGGGGCGGGGCGCCGTCTCCGTAGCCCAAGAGCTTCAGAAAAAAATGCAGCTTCTGCCCCTTCCACCAGGCTATCGGGTCAGCTTCGGAGGGCAATGGGAAAACTACCAATCGGCCCGGGAGCGGCTCCTTTGGGTAGTGCCGGCGACTTTGCTACTTATTGCAGCGCTTCTGTATGCGACTCTTCCCCATCCAAAGGCTATCGCAGCTATCCTAATCGTCTCTCTCTCGGCCCCGGCGGGAGGGATGGTGGCGCTGACCCTTCGCGAAATGCCCTTCAGCCTCTCTGCGGCCATCGGGCTTATTAGCGTGTATGGCTTGGCCACGCTAAATGGCCTCGTGCTCCTCAATCGCGTGTATGCTTATCAGGGAGCGCACACTCGCCCGCTTAGAGCGGTCCGAGAAGCCCTACACGAACGGGTAAGGCCCATTGTGGCCACAGCTGTGGTAGCTGCAGCGGGGTTACTGCCAATGGCTTTTTCGCAAGAGGCGGGCGCTGAGGTCCAGCGCCCTTTCGCGACAGTCGTAGTGGTAGGCCTCCTCTGCGGCGCTCTCTTCAACCTCTGGCTGCTTCCCCTCCTCTATGCCCGCCGTCAGAAGTTGAGCCCCACTAGCACCCCGACTTCGCCCAACTCCGTACGGACAGGGGCCCGATAACGAAAAATCCAATCCTCTTGCCCACGAGTGTAGCGAGTACGCTCAAACTCCTGCTCCCCAGAACGCAAACCCATATACAGAAAAGACAGCCCCGCAAAAAAGTCATCCGTAATAGAAAAATTCACTACAAGCCCTGTGCTAATCCCTGTTTGTACAGCAGAAAACTTAGGCTGCACCCATTCTTGGGTAGCACTTTTGATGCCCCGCATCTCGGGCGCTGAGTAAATGCCCAGGGCAAATTGTATTGGCACATATAAGCTCATCCAGTCCCAGCGAATGCCTCCCGAGACCCCGAAGCCAACCAGTGTATGGGAAACAGAAGGGCTTTTAGAAAGGCTCACAGGTTCTGGAAAAAGTGCGCCATTTTTACCCAGTGCCTTTGCATCTAAGGGGAGAAAGGCCTGCCGAACCTGAAGGCTTATGCCGAAGTACGGGGCCACCTGGGTATTCAGGTGCAGTCCGACCAGCGCTCCAGAGCGCATATAGCCATGCGTAGGGTAGCGCAGGCCGGTCGCTGCCGTAGGGCCGCTTGGAACCGCCGTACCCACCGCCAACGCAAGAAAGCTATTGGGCGACTCTATCTGAGCCCAAAGCACTGCGCTCAAAAGGCTACTTAGTCCTACAGCGTATCGCATACAGCACAAAAGTACGGGTAAAGGCAGAGGTGGAGTCTTTTCCCTTTCTCAAAGCACGACGGCCATAAAGAGCCGCACGCTGAGGTGCGTAGGCTGCAAGTAATACGGGCTCCGCTGGAGGTCCTGCTCGCCATCGGCAGCCGTGTAAATCCGCGTGATAGTAGACGGCACCCCCCAGCTGAGGGGGAAATAAAGGCCCACTCCCCAAGTATCGGTATTACTCGCGGGCATACGACGCTGGAGCGTAAGGCCTACTCCCGTGCCTAAGAAGGTATTGGATGAGATGCGGATAAGGAGCTGCTCCCCCCTAGCAGAAAACTCCTGGTACGGGGCATAAGCCACGCTTATGATGTGCAGGTCTATAGGTACCGTAAATGCCCAAAGGCCCCAGGCCTTCCGAAAATCAATTCCTGCTCCCCCTTGCAACGATTGGGGGTGTGGTAGAGGGGTCTGGGAGTCTGGGATAGCTATCACGCGAGGAGCCGTGAGGGCCGAACGGAACTCCGGTGCAAGCCGCCAATCCACCAGCCGGCCAAAAACAAACCAACCCACCTGTCCTTTGGGGGCATAGTACTCTTTCGTGAGGAAGAAGCTATATCCGTATTTTACATAGCCGGCTTCTGGGAAGTTGCTTCTGCGCGCCGCCCATCGGCCAGTGGGTACATCTACTCCTAATCCAAATATCCAGGGGCGATACGACTGTGCCCAGAGCAGCACGCTTAGCCCTGCCAGATGAGCCAGACTTCGCATACCGACTGCTGTTGAATTGCAAGGCGCTGCTCCTGGATCCAAACGAGCAGCCATAAGAAGGCAACGGCTCGGTAGAGGGCCTCCGGCCTAAGCCGATCCCATAGAGCCGACAGGCTCCAACGCGCA
>CALKJV010000055.1 GCA_937995505.1 uncultured Bacteroidia bacterium
GGCGAAGCGACCCGAGATCGGTGGAAGGGCACACCTTCTGAACCGGCCATCCTCTACCTCATCGCAGCGGCGTATGTACACCTTCAGCAGCCGGCAAGCGCCCTGCCTCTCCTACGTGAAGTAGTCCAGAATCACCCCCAAGCGCCCTGCACACCCTTAGCCCAAAAGCTCCTCCAACGAGTAGAGAAGGGGCAGACGCAGCTCACCCCAGAGTCTGAACCTACGCCTCCTATCGCTCAGAACCCCACCCCAAGCCCGACTACCTCTTCCACAGAAGCAAATTTTACGGGCTTTAGCACGCAAGTGCGCCCTGGTGAACCTATCCTCGTCGTCATGCTCGTCCCCAAAGAAAAAATCACCAGCGACGCCCTCAAACAGCATATCGCCCGCAGCCATGAACGCTATTTCGGAGAGCAGCGCCTGAGCCTGGTCGTCTTTCTCTACAATAATACCCACCATCTAGCTTATGTGGCACAATTTCCGGATTACCGTAGCGCCGAAGCTTACACCCAGACGCTGGAAAGCGAACCCTGGTACCGCGACTTAGGCATACAACGACCTCGGGACTTTTTCCCCATCTCGCAAGCCAACTTCCGAGTGGCCTTCACGCAGAAGCGCATGCATGATTATGCGGCGTTCTTCGCGCAAAACCGAGGGCAGTTTCGGTAAGTTTGCACCGTGAAGCGAGCTCTCTTTCCTGGCAGCTTTGACCCCATCACGAATGGCCACATTGAGATTTTACACCGAGGCTTGACCCTCTTCGACGAGATCATAGTCGGCATCGGCCTCAATACGGCCAAACAGCCCATGTTTAGCCCCGAGCAGCGCAAAAAGTGGATTGTAGAGGCTTTTGCAGACGAACCCCGTATCCAGGTACACATCTATACCGGCCTTACGGTGCGATTTGCTCGGGAAGTAGGGGCACGATTTATTTTACGGGGGCTACGCTCTGCACCGGACTACGAGTACGAACGCAACATTGACCTGCTGAATAAGTACCTGGATAGCCAAATTGAGACTTTTTACCTGCTAAGCAGTCCGGAAACCTCCTTTGTCTCCTCTACCCTCGTGCGGGAGGTGATTCGCTTTCATGGGCATTTGGAGGGGCTTTTGCCGCCTCATATCATCCGAGACATTTATGCGCTTTACCCTGGCGGTAAACCGATTGGCAATACTCCCTAACGCATGCCGCCAAAGCTCTCTATCCTCACAGTAACCTATCAAGCTGCCCAAACCTTACCTCTTACCCTCGCCAGCACACAAGCTCAAACTTGGACAGACTGGGAGCATGTGTTTGTTGACGGCGGCTCTACTGACGGCACGCTGGACTTGATACAGGCGTATGCACAGACCCGGCCAAATGTGCATTGGATCAGTGAACCCGACCAGGGCCTGTACGACGCCATGAATAAGGCCCTTCGCTTAGCTAAGGGAGAGTTTGTGGTGTTTCTCAATGCTGGAGATTCTTTTTGGGCAGCAGATACGCTAGAGCGCCTCTTTACAGAAGCCCCTGCGCAAGCAGATGTGCTCTATGGCGACCATCGGTATGTAGATGCGGCGGGGCAGCCGCTTCCGAAACGGCGCGCTCGCCCCTACCCCCACGGCCAGCTGAGCGTACAGCACTTCCGTACAGGAATGGCCGTCTGTCATCAGGCCCTTTTCGTGCGCAGAACCCTCGCTCCCTTTTATGACCTCTCTTACCCCCTTGCTGCGGATTTAGATTGGACTATCCGCCTCCTCCGCCAAAACCCTCTCACTTACGACAGCAGAGCGGTACTTATTCGGTATCTCGCAGGCGGCGTATCGGCGCGCCGCCTGCGCCGCTACATCGCCGAACGAAACCGCATCCTATATCAGCACTTTGGCGCGCTAGCCCTTTTAGAAAGTGGCTGGGCCGTGCTGCAAAATGCCCTTCGGGGTGGCTATCCTCCCCTTGAATGAGTCAATTTCGCAGGGATGTAGCTATTACCCTCATTGCCAATCTCCTCTCCAAGCCGGCTTGGCTTCTGACCGACAATCTCGTGCAAAATCGCATCGGTCACGAAGCCTATGGACTCATTGGGGCTATGCTGGGCCTCGGGCAGGCCGCTACAGCCATCGCAGACTGGGGCCTCTACGCCCTAGTCACCCGCGAAATGGCCGCTCGCATAGAAAGCTATCCCCTCCTCAGCACCACAACCAGCACCCTTAAGCTCCTGCTAAGCCTCTTTGCGGGCCTTGCCTTTTTAGGCATTGGCTGGGCTATAGGGTATCGCGGGTATCAGCTCCTATGGCTTGCAGCCTTGCTGAGTTACCAGCTCTCGCTCAGTGCATTGCAGTTTTTCCGAGCTTTCTTCCAAGGCGCCCAGCAATTCCGAATAGACGCGCTTTTCTCAGCCATAGAAAAAGTCCTTCTCATGCTCTTAGTAGCTATGCTATGGGCATGGCTTACGGCAGAGCTGTATGTAGGGCTTTTACTGGCAGCTGGAAGCGTATCTGCCCTGCTTGCAGGGATATGGGTATGGCGGAAGTACGGCCTGCCCCGATGGGAGCGCAACCGTCACCACCTCAGCCAAGCCCTGCGTACTACGACTCCCTTCGCTCTATTAGCTACCGTTAGCGCTATCAATGAGCGCATCAATCAGATTCTCGTAGAGCGGTGGGTAGGCGCCTACGAGAATGGTCTGTACTGGGGGGCTTATCGCTGGTTTTCTGCCGCCATGATGTACCTGTGGGTTGTAATGCCCTTGTTTTTTGCCCGCTTCGCCCAAATCGGCCGGCAGCGTAGCCCTGAGCTCTGGCACACCTTGGTATGGGGTCAGCTTGTGGCCTCAGCCCCCCTCATCTTCGTAGCAGGCTTATTTGTAGCAGAACCGACCCTTTTTCTCTTCCTTTTCAGCCGTAGCGACCCAGCGGAAATCACCCACATGAGCTACATCCTCCAGGTCCTCGCCTTACCCCTTTTTCTGAATAGCCTCTCGGTTATCTACAGTACCTACCTCACGGCTATAGGGCATGAGTGGGCGGCTTTACGCTGGATGTTTGGGGCCACTGTCGTGAACGCCCTTGCCTGTATAGCGCTCTTACCTACCTTAGGCGGAATTGGAGCTGCCCTCGCCCTGGGGCTTAGCTACGCTTTTTTCGGCGGGGGATATGTCTGGCTCTTCCGACAAGTGGCCCCTATTCCCTTACCCGGTAAGCTCTTAGGCAAGCTTGCCTTCCTGGGCTTAGGCTACGGGAGTAGCCTCCTTCTTTTTCGGCAGGGTGGCCCTTGGCCTATCGGAGTAGGCGTGATAGCGGCAGTCGTATTTTTTCTGGGTTGGCTCTGGATCCTGAAAATACCGCACCTCTGGCGTTATGCGAGTCGCACTAGATAGCCGATTCCTTCTCCCGCACTTAGAGGGATTTGGGCGCTTCACCCGAGAAGTAGCCAGCCGCCTTATACAAAGTCACCCCGAAACCGATTTTTTTCTACTTTTTGACCGTAAGCCGCTAGACCGGTATCACTTCGGACCGAACCAGCGCTCTATCGTACTGGCCCC
>CALKJV010000056.1 GCA_937995505.1 uncultured Bacteroidia bacterium
CATGCGCCAGAACCTTGCCCTTGGGCTAACTCTTTCAGTTCTCTTGTGGGCTCAGCCCTTAGAGGTAACCTACAAAGTTGAAGTCTCTACCGTAGCGGGGAGTGGTCGTGTGGGCTATAAAGGCGGCCCAGCCCTGGAAGCCGCCCTCAACCGCCCTAATGGTATCGTCGTAAGCCCCGCAGGGGAAGTGTACTTCTCAGACGATGACAACCATTGCATTCGCAAGGTAACTACCGATGGACGGGTCGTGCTCGTAGCCGGTACCCCCCGTACCGCAGGCTTTGAGGATGGCGACCGAGAAGAGGCTACCTTCAACAGCCCACACGGACTCACCCTACAGCCCAATGGCACCCTGTATGTATGCGACTTTTTCAATCACGCCATTCGAAAGGTTAGCCCCGATGGTCACGTAACGACCTTTGCCGGTGGAAAGGGGCCGGGACTGCGCGACGGCACGGGGAAAGAAGCCCTTCTTGACCACCCTATCGCTATCGTGCGCGACAGCCGAGGCAACCTCTGGGTACTGGAATCAGGCAATCACGCCCTACGTAAAATCACCCCCCAAGGGCGCGTAAGCACCGTCGCTGGTACCGGCACTCCAGGCTACAAAGATGGCCCCGGCCGTATTGCCCAATTCAACTCTCCTGTGGGCCTGGCCATAGACAAAAATGATAACCTCTACATCGTAGACGCCGGTAATCGCCGCATCCGTAAGGTCACCCCCGAAGGAGAAGTCAGCACCTATGTGACCTTTGACTTTCGGGGCTGGACGATACGCGGAGAACTTAGCGGGGGACTCAATTTCTCTACCAGCGGTGGCGGACATGGGGGCGGAGTCGCCGTGGACCCTGAAGGCAACCTCTATATCGCCGACGGCGGCCGCCACATCGTGTACCAAATCAACGTCGCCGAACGCACCATTGAAATCCTAGCGGGCACAGGCCGCCCCGGCTGGATAGACGGCAATGGCAAGTTCGCTCGCTTCAACGAACCCGTAGAAATCTGCATCGGCGAAAAACCCAATGTCTTCTATGTGTGCGACTACCGCAATGCCGCTATCCGCCGCATCACCATTGAGAAGCTGGAAAAGTACAAAAAACCTCAGCCAGCCCCCGTAGATACCCCCAAAGCCGAGACCCCCGAACCGATTCGGCTGCGCGTGCGTGTGCTGGAAGATGAGAGCGGAAAGCCTCTTCCAGAAGCCCAACTCAAAGCCGAAGGAACTTCTGACCCCCTCCTCAAAAAAGCTTTCCCGCTCACCACCGATGCCCGAGGAGAAGTAGAGATTCAACTGCCGCCGGGCAACTACCGCTTCACCCTCTCAGCCGAAAAAGAAGGCTATACCCCCGCTCAAAAAGCCATTACACTACCCGCTCCTACGCTGCCCATAGAGGTTCGGCTAAAGAAGAAAGCCCCTCCCGTGAAGCCCTTTTATGTGAGAGTCGTAGAGGAAGGCACAAATAAGCCGCTAGCAGAAGCGCAGGTTCGTCTGCTCAGTGGGGCCACTCTCCAACAAGCAGGACAAACCACCACCGAAGGCCTCTACCAACCCACCGTGGCCGGCACAATGGAAATTGAAGTGCAGAAGGAAGGCTATTTTCCTTTTGGGCAGCGGGTAGAGATTCGTCCAGGGGATTCGCTTATTGTATCTCTCAAGCCTGCGGTTATCGGTGCTCTGCTGCGAGAAACTCGCATCTTTTTCCGCCCCAATAGCCCTGAGCTAGACCCAGCCTCGTACCCTGCGCTGGACCGGATTGCAGAGTTTCTCAAAAAGAATCCCAAGGTGCGTTTACGCATCCACGGCCACACAGACATTGGAGACCCTGACCCGAAATACAATCAACGACTCTCCGAGTCGCGGGCCATCAATGTGCGAGCCTATCTGGTGCGAAAAGGCATCTCTCCTGATCGGCTAGAGGCGGTTGGCCACGGCAATACCCAGCCAATCGCAGACAATAGTACCTCCGAAGGCCGCGCCCTCAATCGGCGCGTAGAGTTTGAAGTCCTCCCCTAATGCGACCAACTACCACAGCCCTACTCAATACATTTTTACGCAAAGGCGCCAAAAAGTGGCGCTTCTCTCAGCTGCTGGAAGCCGTAAAGCCTCTGCTGGATGAAGCTGTGCTGAGCTTAGAGCTAGAAGCCCTCCTGCAAGAAGGCTGGCTTACTCAAGACCCCAAAGGGCGCTACAGTCTCCACCTCATAGGGCGTATTTTTACCGCGGAGGTACACACTCGCTACGAAGAGGCTTATGCGCTTTTACCTCCTTTTGGGCTGCGAGTGAGCTTAGGGGACTTTCGGCAGCTGCGCCTCCTCCCCGGTGAAAAGGTAGAGATAGAGGTCCACGCCATCTATCCAGAACAGGTCTTAGGTCGGGTGGTGCGCCGCATCGCCCCCAGCGAACGCACCTTTGTCGGCACAGTGGAGCTGGGACGAAATCGCCGCTTGTACGTAACGCCCCAGCAGCCCCCGCTCAGCATAGACTTCCAACTGCCCAAGGATACGCCGGAGAGCTTGATTGGACAAAAGGTCGCCGTCCGGTATCTCTCCTGGGGACTTAAGTACCCTATTGCCGAAATCCTGCAGGTCCTTGGGCCGCCCCGCCAGCATACCACCGAAATGCATGCCATTTTGCTGGAGTTTGAGCTGCCCGAGGGCTTCCCAGACCCTGTCCTCAAAGAAGCCGAGGCCCTCCCCCGCACCATCCCCCCAGCGGAAATAGAGCTGCGCCATGACTTTAGAGAGGTGCTGACTTTCACGATTGATCCCGAAGATGCCAAAGACTTTGACGATGCCCTCTCAGTGCGGGTACTGCCCAGCGGGCTGTATGAGGTAGGTATTCATATTGCGGATGTGAGCTACTATGTGCGTCCCGATTCAGCCCTGGACCGAGAGGCCCAAGCTCGCGCCACAAGCGTCTACCTGGTAGACCGTACTATCCCCATGCTACCCGAAAGGCTCAGCGCCGACCTCTGCTCGCTTCGCCCGGAGGAGGACCGTCTGGCTTTTTCGGTGGTGGTACAGTTAGACTCGCACGCCCGCATAAAAGGCACCTGGATGGGACGCACTGTCATTCACAGCCGCCGACGCTTTACCTACGAGGCAGCGCAGGAAGTTTTAGATACGGGGAAAGGGCCTTTCGCCGAACCGCTGCGCCAGCTCGCGCATCTCGCACAAGCCCTCCACACCCAGCGCAGCCGAGAAGGCGGCATCCGATTTGAAACCCCTGAAATACGCTTCCGTCTCAACGAACACTTCCAACCCATAGAGCTCCTCGTCAAAACCCGCAAAGAGTCCCATAAGCTCATAGAAGAGTTCATGCTCCTTGCCAATCGCCAAGTCGCACAATTTTTAGCGCAGCAGCGGGGGCTATACAGTGTCTTTCGGGTGCACGATATGCCCAAGCCCGAAAAGCTCAAGGCCCTCCAGCTCTTTTTAGAAGGCTTCGGCTACAAGATTGATACCCGTAGTGCGCGGGCGCTTACCGCTTCACTGAACCGCCTTATTGATGAAATAGAAGGGCGACCGGAGGCTCATATCATCCAGTCTGTCGCCATCCGTACCCTGCCCAAAGCCCTCTACACTACCCAAAACATCGGGCACTATGGGCTGGGCTTTGCTTACTATACGCACTTTACGAGCCCCATTCGGCGTTACCCAGACCTCCTTGTGCATCGGATTTTGGGGGCAGTCTTGGCGGGTGAATCCCCTCCCTATCCTGACAAAAGCCACTTAGAAGCCCTATGCCGCCACAGCTCCGAGCGCGAAAAGCTAGCAGAGCAGGCCGAACGCGCCTCTGTGCGCTACAAGCAGCTGGAGTTTTTAGCCCAAATGCAAGGGCGTGAGTTAGAAGGGCTCATCGTGGGCATTGAAAACTGGGGCCTGTATGTGGAGCTTACCGAGAGTTACGCAGAAGGGCTTATTCCCATGCGCAGTTTGCCTTCGGATGTGTATGAGCGCGACCCTTATGGGCATTCCCTCAAAGGCCGTTACACTCGCACTCGCTATCGCTTAGGCGATCGGGTACGCGTGCGAGTGGTGGGCATTGACTTTGACCGACGCCTGGTAGATTTGGAGTTCATCGCACACGAAGGCTAAGGGTATCTTTGGGGGGTGTGGGACACAGGTAGCTATGAAGCTCGCTTAGCCGCTCTGTCGTGGCCAGTGCTTGGCAAATGGGAGCCATGGATGCATCATGCATTGGAAGGGGGCGGCAAGCGCTTACGCCCCCGCCTGGCTTGGGAAAGCTATGCTTACTACGCCGGTCCAGACGCTGACTGGGAGAAGGCTCTACCCCTCCTTGAGGCCGTGGAGCTCCTCCACACCTTCACGCTCGTGCATGATGATGTGATGGACCGAGCGGAGCTGCGGCGCGGCCGACCGACCCTCTACCAAGCTACAGACGAAAACACCGCTATCCTCATCGGAGACGCCCTGCTTATAGCGGTGTATGAGCGGCTTGCGGCTTTGCCGGCTGAGAGAATACCTCACATCCAGGGTATTCTCTCGCAGGCTGCGCTGCGCGTATGCCATGGCCAGCTGCAAGATCTCTACTTCGCCCGACAGCCCACTGAAGACGTATCCTTAGAAGACTACCTTGCGATGATCACCGAAAAGACCGGAGCCCTTTTAGGAGCCGCTTTGGAGAGTGGAGCAGCGCTGGCCGCAGCTCCCCTTGATGAGCTGCAAGCCCTTCGTCGCGCAGGAGAAGCCCTGGGACGATTCTTTCAAGTGCAGGATGATTACTTGGATGCGTTTAGCCCGCACACAGGAAAGGCCTTAGGTGGAGACATCGCAGAGGGCAAAAAGACCTTTCTCTGGCTATGGGCCTGGACCGAGGCTTCTCCCGTAGAGCGCCAAGCCCTTCTAGCGGCAGACCCTTCACATCGCAGAACCCTGGGCCTCGCCCTCTACGAACGCTTGGGCCTGCGCGAACGCGGCGCCGCCTTTGTGGAAGAAGCCTTTACAGAAGTAGAAAAAGCCGCCGACTTGGTGCGCCTAGGTAAGCAGCTCAAAGCCTTCGCTCGCTCCCTCTTAGCTCGCCAACGGTAACCTTCGCCGCGCGTATCTTTGTTTCATGAGCCGCTACCGGCGTCCTATCTTAGAGCTAAGCGAGCTCCTCCAAACCCCTTGGCAGAGTGTCGTGTACAAGCTCGCCGGGCCTTGGCTCGAAAAGATCCTCGGTATTGAGAAGCTCAACCGCTTTTATGAACTCTGCGAATCGCATAACAGTTCCCCCGGGGAATTTGCCCACCGAGTCTTAGAGCTCATTGGAGTACAGTACACCCTGCCATCCGAGAAGGAGCTTCAACCCTTGCGCAGCTACACAGGCCCCCTCGTGGTCGTGTGCAATCATCCCTTTGGAGGGATTGAAGCTATTTTTTTGGTGCGCTTCTTGCACGAGCTGCGCTCAGACTTTCGGATTATCGCCAACCTTTTTCTTGACCGCGTTGAAGAGGTGCGGGATCACCTCCTGCTTGTGGATCCTTTTGGTGGGACAGGAGCGCGCCAGTTCAACCTCCAGCCAGTCAAACAGGCCCTCCAGTACCTCAAGGGGGGAGGGCTTTTGGGCATTTTTCCAGCGGGAGAGGTGGCGAGCCTCAACTTCCGTACAGGCCGAATCCGAGAGCCCGCCTGGAACTCCCTCGTAGGACGCCTTGTACAGCAGAGTCAAGCGGCTACCCTTCCCTTGTACTTCCATGGCACCAATAGCATGCTGTTTCATGTCGCCGGCCTGGTCAATTCAAGCTTCCGCACGGGACTGCTCATCCGGGAATTTGTCTCTCCGACTACTCGTAAGGTACGCTATCGGGTGGGGCGCCTCATCCCTTATAATAAGCTACAAAAGCTAGGCTCTGCGGAGAAGATCACCGAATACCTTCGCAGCAGAACCTATCTTTTAGGGGAAAGTATAGAGAGTCGGCGGCGGCGGATTCGGCTGCAGCGCATACGGCGCTTATCGGGAAAAGATTCTGTCCGGGCCGTGCCCATAGCCGAGCCAGCCTCCCCTGAGGAGACTCTCGCCCAGCTGGAGTGCCTCCCCGCCTCCCAAAAGCTCGTAGAACAAGGCGAGTGGGCGGTTTACGTGTTTCGGGGCAGCCAGCAACCTCTCCTTCTAGAAGAAATCGGCCGCTTGCGAGAGGTCACCTTTCGAGCCGTGGGTGAAGGGACGCAAAAAGCCCGCGACCTAGACCCCTATGACCAATGGTACGATCACCTTATACTCTATCACCGCAGCGACCGAACCATCGCTGGCGCCTATCGGATAGGGCGTTGTGATGAGATTTTACGCACTCGCGGGGTACGCGGGCTGTACACCTACTCGCTCTTTCATATGAAGCGCCGCCTCTTTCAGGAAATTCATCCTGCCCTGGAGCTGGGACGCGCCTTCATTTTAGAGCCTTACCAACGCTCTTATACCCCTCTGTACCTCTTGTGGCGCGGGATTGGACAGTATCTCCTCACCTATCCTCAGTATCGCTACCTTCTCGGTCCTGTGAGCATCAGTGCCCAGTTCCCTGACCTCTCTAAAGCCCTCCTGGTCGCCTTTCTAGAAGACAAGTACGCCGCCGAAAAGCTGCGCGAAGAGATTCGCGGCCGCACTCCCTATCAGCCCCCCAATCGCTACAAGCAGTACTACTACACCGTCTCCGTAGATAGCCTCCAAGATGTACAGGAGCTCATCGAGGAGCTGGAGGGCAGCCACATTCGCGTACCCGTACTTATCCGCCACTACCTGCGCATGGGTGCACGGATCTTGGCCTTCAATATAGACCGCTCTTTCAGTGATGCCCTGGATATCCTCATGGTAACTGACCTACTCAAAGCCGACTCCGAGCAGCTGCGCAAATACATGGGCCCTGAAGGCTACGAACGCTACAAAGCCTACCACCTGACCAAGTCTACCTAAACCCGATTGGAACTTTTATCGGGGATTTTGCGTACTTTTAAGGCATGTGTCCTCGCTCAGGTACTGTTGGAGCTTACCTACAAAGCGCATTGAGTACATGGGGGATAGCCGTTTGGCTGCTAGGCGCCAGTGCTGCCCTCCTGCATGCGCAAGAGGCGCGAACCCAACTGTACGGCGGTAGTGAGTTTCAGCTTTTACGATTTCATCGGGGATACATCCCTCCGCTTCTAGCAGGTGCGGCTTTTGGGGGAGTAAGCTGGGAAGCTCTCCGTTCGGGCTCTACCTATCGGGGTCTCCTCTGGGGCGAAGCCCGAATCGGCTTCGTGCGCGGCGCCGTCGTGAACCCCCTCTTTCCGGGCCTAAGTGGGGGCTTAGCGCTGCGTTTAGGCTTACCCGATCCAAGCCGACACTATGCCCAACTGAACTTGGGATTAGATGCCTACTTTCTAAAAGTAGCAGACGGCGGCGGGACTTTTCTCCGAGATAGTCAGCTACGCCCTATCCTGGGCTTTGAGGTGGGAAGCTTTGCTTTTGCAGAGCCGATCTTCCTACGCTACAGTATGTATCCTATCCCAGGTACCACCAGCAAGCACGCCTTAGCTATCGGCGCCTATTTCGGCGAACTCTAAAAACGAACCTTTTCCTGAGCTAATCCGCCCCCTCGCTGAAAAGAAGAGCCGAGAAGGCTACGACTGATTTTTTGCCAGTTCAAAAAAGTTTTACCTTTGCTGAGATGGGGCGATGGTTTGGACCAGGCATCTTGGTAGCCGTGGGGTACATGGACCCTGGAAATTGGGCTACGGGGATTGAAGCCGGTAGCGGATATGGCTACCAGCTCGCCTGGGTGGTGCTTGCTTCTAGCTTAGCGGCTCTCTTGCTCCAGATCATGGCCGCCCGACTCGGACTCTACACACAAAAAGACCTTGTAGGGCTGGGGTACACCTACTTTCCTAAGCCAATGGCGGACCTTTTGGCGGGCACGGCTTTTTTAGCGGTGGTAGCCACCGACCTAGCAGAAGTACTGGGATTTGCGCTCGCTCTGTACCTTTTGACAGGCCTGCCCTTACTCGTGGGGGCTACGCTGGCGCTTTTGGAAGTGATCCTCGTGCTGTACTGGACGGCTCGGCGCCCCCGTCTCTTGGAAACCCTCATCGGCGGGCTAACATTGGCGATCATAGGCATCTTTGCCTACGAGCTAGCCCTGCTCCAGCCTCCTGCTGCAAGTATAGCTCGAGGACTCCTTCCGACAGGCTTCCCAGATAAGCAGGCGCTGTACCTGGCCATGGGTCTCATCGGAGCCACAATTATGCCGCACAACCTCTACCTCCACAGCGCTTGGGTACGGAAGCGCTTCGCCGGAGACTTGGCCGCTCAAGCCCGTGCGATAAGCCGAGACACCTCCCTCAGCTTAGCTATCGCCTTTTTCGTGAATGTAGCGCTTGTGATTACCACAGCTGCTCTGCGCGCAGCGCCCGACCCAGCCCAGCGATGGGGCATTGAAGAAGCGTATCGTCTCTTCCAACCTACGCTAGGTTCTGCAGCTATGATAGCCTTCGGGGTAGCGCTACTCCTTTCCAGCCACAACGCTACCCTCACCAGCACGCTCACTGGGCAAATTGTCTTGGAGTATCTACTTCCTCAGCGGCTTTCCCCGACTCTGCGCGCGGTGGTGCTACGCAGTGCTAGCCTTTTACCTGCCATCTTAGCGCTCATACTCTGGGGCGAAGAGCAAGTCAGCGCACTACTTGTGCTTTCCCAAGTGCTCCTCTCGCTCCAGCTGCCGTTTGTACTCTTACCCATGCTGTACTTTTTGTGGCGTGTGCCGGCTGCCGTACCCAGCCGACCTGTCTTATGGCTTACGTATGGGATTAGCCTCAGCGTAACCCTCCTCAACTTTTACCTCCTCGCTACGCTGTAAGGGCGTATTTTTGTAGCATGGATAGACGCACGTTTTTAGCGGCCTTAGGAGCGCTCGCTGTAGGAGCCTGGCGAAGGCCCGCCCCCCGCCTGCCTTTTCAACCTGAGCTAAACTTAGCAGGCCGATACCCCTTCTCTCTGCCAGACCTGCCCTATCCCTACGAGGCGCTAGAACCGGCTATTGATGCCGCTACCATGAAAGTACACCACCAAGGCCACCACGCCGGGTATGTGAATAACCTCAATCGCGCCTTAGAAGCCCTACCTGAGTGGCAGAGCGAGTCGCTAGAAGGGCTTCTAACCAAATTAGACAAGCTCCCAGCTGCTCAGCGTACAGCCATACGTAATAATGGCGGAGGGCACTGGAATCATACTTTTTTCTGGCCGCTTCTAGCCCCCAAACCGCAAGAACCCTCTCCCGCTCTGCAAAAACGCATCAGTGATACCTTCGGTAGCTGGACGGCCTTTCGGGGGCAGCTCTTAGATGCAGGGATGCGTGTATTTGGCTCGGGCTGGGTCTGGATCGTCAAAACTCCCAATGACCAACTCCAAATCACCACTACCCCCAACCAAGATAACCCCCTCATGCCCTATGCGGAGGTTCAGGGTACCCCTGTACTTGGGATAGATGTCTGGGAGCACGCCTACTACCTCAAATACCAGAACCGCCGTGCCGAGTATCTCGCCGCTGTCTGGCAAATCCTCAACTGGCAAAAAGTAGAGCAGCTCCTTGGGTAGGCTCTATCGCATCGCAGCGGGGCTTTTCCTGCTAGGCATTGTAGCGATGGGAGCAGTGTGGATGTATCAGCGCTTCCAGCAGCCGCCGGCTCGCCCCGCTGCCTGGCAAAACCTTCCCCAAGGCTTCTACGCAGCGGTATATGTCCCTTCGTTTAGCCGCTCGTGGAAGGCCCTACTCCATAGCCCCTTGCAAGCGCACCGAGAAGCCCCCTACCTGCAGCCGCTCCTACGCCAAGGCGCAGCTTGGGATAGCCTCCTTCAAGAGGTGCCGCAGCTGCGCGAAAACCTCTACAATCGCGCCGTACTGGCAGCGATATACCCCGAGGGTACCCTGTACCTTCTAGAAGCGCCCTTCCTGGCAGAGGTGCCCGACTGGAGAGAAGGAATGCGCAGCTTAGCACAGAAGCAGGGCTGGAGCGTAGAGCTGTACGAGACCGAGGGGTACACGCTTTGGAAGGTTCTGGGGGGCTTTATGGCGCCGGCAGGACAGTTCCTCGCCTACGCCCAGCAGCCTCGGCTTATCACTCGTTTCCTGAGGGGAACTGAGGCGGCGCAGCCTCCCTGGCCCTGGGGAGAAGCAGCTTGGGTAGAGAGTCCTCCCTGGCTCGCTCTCGGATGGTCGGGCCCTGCCCTACAAAAGGCCCTCCAACATCCCCTCCTCAGCTTTTTGGATAGCCTGCCGTGGGCAGAGCTGCAGCTTCACCTTACCGAAGAAGGCCTAACCGCTAAAGGCACCTGGAGCCCACCTCGCGGCCTATGGCCTTACCTCGGACCGGCTTCTTTCAGTGTAGCGGAACTGTGTCCTAAAGCTACCCAGGCCCTCATTTCCTTCCGCCTACAAGACCCAGCTACCTACTATCACCATCGCCTAAAGCCCCTTCAGGCCAAATATCAGCCCAAAGACCGAAGCACAACTGAAAGCTTTTTTAGAAAAATTGCCGGCGAAGTAGGAATCGCACATGTTCAAGAGCCGTTATTACTTTTTCGCTTACGGGAGCCAGAGGCCATCCTACCTAAGGAGGCTGTTCCATCTCTGAGTAGCTATCGGGGCTATCCCATACATCGGGCATCTGTCGGACCGCTCCTGCAAGCCTTTCTAGGAGAAGCTTTCGTAGGGTGGGAACGGCCTTACTGGCTACAGCTAGGCGAGTGGCTCCTCTTAGCGCGTACACCTCAACCCCTCCAGGCTGCCATAGAAGCCTATATCCAGCGCCAGACCCTCTACGAGAAACCTGAATTTGCCCAGAAGCTTCCTAGCGCCCCCAAAGGAGCCCGGGTTTTAGGCTACTTTGCTTTAGAAAATCCGGACTGGTTACGCTCCTGGCTCTCGCCCAACCTGTACCCTCGCTGGCAGGCCCTGCTTAGCCCTTGGCAAATCGGTTACCTGGCTCTAAGCCCCTCAGATACCACCTCTGCGCACTGCACCATACAACTCTACTGGCGAGAAAGTACCTCTCGCCCCCGTGAGGACCTTCCTCTGCTCCAGCCCCTCCCCTCCATAGTGCAACAGGACTCAAGCTTAGAGGGCCTGCAAGAAGAATACTACCCTAACGGCGTCTTGCGAAAGCGCATGACCTACATCAGCGGCGTATTAGAGGGCGAATACACAGAATATCATCCCAATGGTGCGCTAAAAGTGCAGGGTTACTACGAGCAAGGGCAGAAGGTAGGGAAGTGGCGCTACTTTTCCAGCAAGGGGGAGCTGCTGCGAGAAGAGGTATGGAGCGCGGAAGAAGAGCCCGTCACGAGCAGCGGTGCTGAGCCTTGAGCTTTTCACGGTAAGTCGCTGCCCCTGGTGGGAGCGTCGCAGTCGCTGCCCGTTCTATCCAATAGCAAGCTGAGTCGGCCTGTAGCTGTGCAAGGAAGAGATAGGCAGGCCCACAGGTAGAATCTTTTTCCAGGGCCTGGTGAAGGTACAGGAGGGCTTTTTCCGTCTGACCAGTATGCGCCGCCAGCCGAGCCAGATAGGCCACTGCCCACGCATCCTCCCGGAGCTGCTGTAAACGCTGAATATACAACATCGGAGGGCCCTCCACGGTCTCTGGAGCGTACAGTAACCGATACATGACTACTAAGGCATAGGCCCGCTGAGCGGTATCCGACACAGGTAAGGCAGCGAGTCGGGCCTTTTCTGAAGCGGGTAGATCTTGGCCAGCCTCTAAGCGCCAGAAAGCCTCAGAAAGCTCAGCTATCGGGTCCGTAAGGCGCTGCGGGAGGGTAGTACGGCGCAAGCCCCACAATCCTACGAGCACAAGGAGGGCACTCCCCAGCCAAAGGAGCCATTTAGGATTTCTCCACAAAGCGCCGTAACAATTGAGGGTTTTGCTGGAGGGCCTCTTGGAGCTTCCGAGCCGGTGAAAAGTCAACCCGCAAGCGAGCTGGAAGCTGCAGCGTCTCCCCTGTGTTGAGATTTCGGGCAGTTCGGGGACGCCGTAGCGATAGGGAAAAGGTCCCAAAATCCCGCAAGGTCAGGGTTTCTCCTCGTAAGAGCTCTTCCTGTAATACAGCCAGGAAGGCCTCCACCACCGCAGCCACATCTGCTCGCTTCAAGCCTGTGCGCTTACTAACGCTCTGTACCAATCGCCGGCGGCTCATAAGAAGAGGCAAATCTACGATAGCGCTCCCAAGCTTGCTCTAATACTTGCACAGGTATGGCAAAGGTTAGCCCCTCGTAGGTACCCGAAGCCCCTGCTATATCCGATACCATCCCCACGACGTAGCCCTCTCGGTCTAAAACGGGACTCCCTGAGCTCCCTGGCTGAGCAGGGATAGACAGCTGGAGAAAAGGATGCGCCAGCGAAGCTAAGTAGCGATTTTCACCAGAGATGAAGCCCTCTGCAAGTGAACCCAAAAGACCCCACGGCGCACCATAGGCCAGCACCGTCGTACCGATAGGTGGTATC
>CALKJV010000057.1 GCA_937995505.1 uncultured Bacteroidia bacterium
GGCCACCAGCGAAAGATGAGATAAGACCCCCCGGCAGCTACTGCAAGCATAAGCCCCACAAATACTAGCAGGCGCAGCCACACCGAAGCCCGCCACAGCGAGAGCTGCCGAAAAGTGAGGTCCTTGGCGGAGAAACGGTAGCGACGGGCCAATTTTTCTCTTTACCTTTGCATTTGCGGAGGGCACGACGTGCTCCTTCCTAACCCCCCCAGGTCCGAAAGGAAGCAAGGGTCGGAAGCGAGGCGGGCGATGCCTTTCCGCTTTTTCATTTAAGCCAGGCGATAGCGCTGTACCTGCTTGAGCTGCTGAAGCTTCTGGATGCGCTTAGGGATAGGCGGGTGCGTGCTAAAAAGATTCACCAGAAAGTCGCCTGCACCGGCGAGCGGGTTTGCGATAAAAAGGTGCGCTGTAGCGCTAGAAGTCTTTTCCATGGGGATTACCTGGGTGAGCTGCTGCAGCTTAGCTAAGGCGCTGATAAGCCCATCCGGACTACCTGTCATGAGAGCAGCCGTGCGATCAGCCTCATACTCGCGAGCCCGAGAGATCGCCAGCTGAATAAGGGTAGCCGCTATCGTAGCCAAAATACCTACTAGGATTACCACTGCGAGGCCTAGGGCGTTATCTTCTCGGTCGCGGCTGCTGCGGAAAAACACCGACCACCGCATCATATCTACGAGCCAGGTAATAGCTCCCACTACCGTAGCTGCGATAGTCATAGTAAGCATGTCGCGATTTTTGATGTGGGCCAGCTCATGGGCGAGTACCCCTTCTACCTCGTCTCGATTCATGCTTTGGAGCAGACCCGCAGTAAAGGCGACAATCCCCTTAGAGGGAGAAGGTCCTGTGGCGAAAGCGTTGGGCTGCAGCTCTGGTATCAGATAGAGCTTAGGCATAGGGAGACCCGCTCTTTGAGTGAGGCGGCGGGTCATGTCATACAGCCAGGCGTACTCCCTTTCAGGTAAAGGTTGGGCCCGGTACTGCCATAAGATGAGCTTGTGCCCAAAGAAGTAAGCCCCCAAGTTCATGAGGGCGGCCATGATGAGGGCGATAGTCATACCGGCAGGCCCCCCGGCTAAGCGACCTATGAATACCAGAAGTACAGTGAGGCTAGCCAGGAGAAGGAAGGTTTTGACGCTATTCCAAGCCATAGCGAAGGCAAATATAACAAAACCCACGCCATCTGTCGGAATGGCAGGGGCTTTGGCCTTTCAGAGGGAAGTGAGGTAGGCTAAAAGGGCAACCCCGAGTAAGGCTATAAGTACGGCTAAGGCGACCTTGCTCCAGCTTACTGGACGGTCGCCGTGTGCCACGCCAGTGCGCCCATGGATGACTACCCGGTAGGGTCTCCCATTATATCGGTAGGCAAGGATGAAAATGGGTACGTAAGCGAGTTTTGTAGTGAGGTTGGAGAGCTGCAGCTGCATATGAAAGTCGCGAAAGGTATCTCCGGGGATGGCCCTTTTGCAGGCGGCTTCGGCGAGGGCGCGGATGCGCTGCTGCCCTTCTTGCCAGGCCTGGGGAAGCGGCTTATCTGGCAGGGCTACATCCCAGCCTAAAAAATACGCCGGCTCATATGCCCGCAGGTCGGTTGCCGTGGCAAATTCCCCGATACCCTCAATATAGGCTGCGGGTAGGCTCTGGAGACCAGGTACAAGCACATCATCATAAAAGTCCCGATGATGTCCACTCACGGGCGCGCCCCATTCAATATAAGACACCGTGCGGGTCTGCCAGCTTTTAGTGGTCTGGTCAAAGTAGCGTTCTGTGCGGGTGCGGCGGTACCCTGGGATGGCGCTCCAGTGTGCCCATACCTGTGCGTCAAAAGTCCAGACAGGCAGATACACGCCGCGCAGCTCTTCTACGCGATTTTTTTGGGCGAGGTCGCTGGGGGCAAACCACAGGCTCTTTACCCATCGCTGGAAGGCCTCTTGAGCTTCTCGCAGAGACAGCTTGAAGGGCAAGACCCCTTGGGGTTGTACGGGCTGGGTTTGGAGTTCGGTTTGGCGTACGGCCTCGGCTCCACAGAAGTCGCAGCGGGCTCGTGCTTCTCGGTAGGCAATTTGCGCTCCACAGCTGGCACAGGTTAGGACCTGATGTTCGGGTAGCGCTACTTTCGCCTCCATGGCTTTGGCTAACGCCTCTTCCAGCCGAATCTCCTGGATCCCTTCATAAGAGGGGGGAATAGCTTCTTTCCGACCGCAGTACGGGCAGGTAAGGCTCTCCGTACCCGGCTCGTACACCACTGAAGCGCCACACCCCTGACAGCGAAGGGTATATATGTCAGACACGCTATCCAAAGGTAGGGCTTTCTGCTTGAGGTCTAAGGCTCACCAGACCAGGGCTGCGCTGCCCCATGTAAAGCCCGACCCAAAGGCAGCTAAAATTACTTTATGGCCTCGTTGTAGGCGTCCCTCTTGGGCAGCCTCGGTGAGGCAGATGGGAATGCTCGCCGCTGTGGTATTGCCGTACTTGTGGATGTTATTGTAAAAGCGCTCCATAGGTAGACCAAAGAACTCGGCTACCGCTTGGACGATGCGGATATTGGCTTGGTGGAGCACGTACAGGTTTACTTCTTGAGCGGTCCAGCCTTGGGCGGAAAGAGCGGCTTGGATGGCCTCACCCATGCGTTGTACTGCATGGCGAAATACCTCTTTGCCGTTCATGTACGGGCGCATGCCGTGGCTGCCCGGGAGGATATGCTGGCGGGTAGCCGAAGAGGGTTCGGCTACACACAGCTCACGCGCATAAGCCCCTTGACTGTATAGGTGCGTGGAAAGAATACCTACGCCAGGGCTATCTGTGGCTTCTATCACAGCTGCACCGGCTCCATCGCCGAAGAGCACCCCTACTGTGCGCCCTTCTGGGCTGTAGTCAATCCAGGTAGATTGAATTTCTGCCCCCAATAAGAGAATCGTGCGATACATCCCGGTGCGTATGAACTGATTCGCTACACTGAGGCCGTAAATAAACCCCGAGCACTGTTGGCGGATATCCAGCGCAGGGGTAGTTTCTAAGCCCAGTTTATGCTGCAAAAGCACGCCGGACCCTGGAAAGTACATATCGGGGCTTAGCGTGGCGAAGATGATAAGGTCTAGGTCTTGGGGGCTTTTATCGGCTTGGGCGAGGGCACTCTGGGCCGCGTAATACCCCAGCTCAGCGGTGCTAGCCGGCTCCTCTACCCAGCGCCGCTCCTGGATGCCAGACCGAGTGTAAATCCACTCATCGCTCGTATCAAACCATCTTCTTAGTTCGTCATTTTTGACCACTCGGGGCGGCACATACATGCCTAAGCCCGTAATACGCGCAGCAGGCATATCCAAAAATACAGCCTCTCGGGGTATCGGCAGAATTACCGATATTTGTGAGGTGGAATTGTGGTTAGCAAGTGACCATGCAGGTTTTGCGCTCAAGGCGCACTTATGCGACTGGCTTGCCAAGCAAGGCCATATCGTACATGATATGGGGCCTGATTCGGATGGGCCGACAGACTATCCGTTATGGGTACATCAGCTTGTAGCGGCGCTACCGCCTGGTGGGCCTGGTGTGCTCCTCTGCGGATCTGGCAATGGCGTGTGTATCACCGCCAATCGCTATCCGCATATTCGTGCTGCTGTGGCCTGGCAGGTAGAAATTGCGCGGCTAGCCCGGGCGCATAATGATGCGAATATCCTGTGCTTGCCTGCGCGCTTTCTCTCGCCGCAGGAAGCCGAAGCGATCGTGAAGGCCTTCTTAGAGACGCCTTTTGAAGGGGGGCGGCATGCCCGTCGTATCGCCCTAATCAACCCAAACCCAGCTCCCCATGAACCCGCCTAAACTCTTAGGTTTGATATCCCTGGTGCTGTGGGCGCAGAACGGCCGCCCTCTCCTTCTCAACACCCTATACCGAGAGCCGGTGATAATAGACACAGCGGCGATTAGCCGGCTACAAGCGGCGGTATCGGTACCGGAGCTGATGGCTCATGTAGGTTTTTTAGCGAGCGACCCCGTGCAAGGGCGAGAAGCAGGCACCCCCTTTGAGAAGGTCGCTGCCGCTTACCTTATCCAGCAGCATAAACGCTTTGGGCATGCTCCTCTGCTTCCTCAGGGGTACGTGCATGCCTTTCCCCTACGAGTTCAGAAAAAAAGCTCTGAAGCCCCTCCCCCTCCTCAAAAGCCTAAAAAAGGCGCCGCAAAAAATCCCCCAGCTCGCCCAGAGGACCCCTTTGAGACCGTAGAGGCATGGAATGTCTTAGCGCTGCGCCGAGGAAGTGTGCATCCTACGCAGTATGTAATCCTAAGCGCCCACTATGACCACCTCGGTACCAATGGCCGCGGAGAACCTCTCAATGGGGCTGATGACAACGGCTCAGGCACAGCGGTGCTCTTGGAAGTAGCGCGCCTGCTAAGCCTCCTGCCCCCTCCGAAGCGGAGCATTGTCTTCTTTCACACGGCTGCGGAGGAGAAGGGCCTTTTGGGGGCTTTTCGCTTCGTGCGGGATTCTCTCCTGCCCCTTGACTCTATCGTGGCCGTGGTGAATACCGATATGTTGGGGCGCACCGACACCCTTCACCCACCAGGGGCGAATTACCTCTATAGCGTAGGCGCAGATCGCGCCACCCCTCACCTCCGGGCTTTAGAAGAGGTCATCAATGCCCTATGCTGCGGCTGGGAACTTGACCGGCGCTACGACGATCCTAAGGATCCCCTAAAGCTCTTTTATCGGAGCGACCATTATGCCTTTGCTAAGCATGGGGTGCCGGCGGTGTTTTACTTCGGCGGCTTACATGAAGACTATCACGGCACGGGCGATGATGTAGAGAAGCTAGAGCCGGAGCGGCTTCGTAGG
>CALKJV010000058.1 GCA_937995505.1 uncultured Bacteroidia bacterium
CTCTTTGAGGAGGTTCGCCCGAAAATCTGGCGCAGAAAACGCCCTCTACCCTCCATGACCAACTAAAAACCAAAAGGCCCCCTGTCGGGGGCCTCTGGCTGGGCTTGCATAAAGAGCTATCCGTGGAAGATCTTTTTTCCAAGAGCCTGCGGTAAAGAACCCAAAGAGCCTCTCTCAAAACATCTTTACAGCACTTACGAAAGAACCTCGGCCAAGGTTGCAGAGCGAAGACCGTCTCTAACTCGCTTCTCAAAGACCTGATGGCGCACACAGCTGCGGGCGGGATGGGTTGTGGCTGCTAAGGGTTGGCATTTAGGTCCGTGGCGCCCAAGTCCCCCCAATGAGGGGCCCCTACTTGAGGGGCCCCCTACCCACACCATCTGCCAAAGAGCTGCTGCTGCGATCTCACACTAACAAGCAGCAAAAAACAGTAAGAGAAAGACCGTTAGCTACTGCACTTACGTCGGCAGCCCGCAAAAGGTTGCATCGTAGGGGCACGAAGGCGAGGCGACTAACCTAACCCATAAACGCAAGGAAAAAAGAGCCTAGCTTGCCCCAGAAAGGCGTATTTTGCTAAGAATGCGGAGAGCGGGCTTTTTCCTGGGTCTCGTTTGGGCGCAGACTTACTATCTCCAAGTACATCCAGAAGCGACGGCGCTGCAAGCCCAGCTCTCGGGGGCTACGCAGAATCCGAGTGCTTTTGCTCGCATAACCCCCCTTTGGCAGGGCCTTCGCCGAGTAGAGAAGATATTCCCCCTCGCCCTGCCCACCGAGCTGGAAGGGTGGTTTCTCGTAAGCTTCATGGGTAGAGACTCTTTAGCCCTCCTGGATAGTTTGCGGAGGCTTCCTGGCGTACAGGTGGCTGAGGCTGCCACAAGCCGTCGCCTTTGTGCGGAGCCTTCGCCTCTGCTGGGATGGCATCACCTCGCCTTGGGAACTCCCACAGCTTGGACCTTCACACAAGGAAACCCTTCTGTCGTAATCGGGCTCTTAGATAGCGGCGTAGAATGGCGTCTACCCGCTTTTCATCGCCAGCTTTGGATAAATAGGGCCGAAGACCTCAATGGCAATGGTACTTTGGATCCAGGCGACCTCAACGGCATAGACGACGACGGCAATGGCTTCGTAGATGACGTGCTGGGGTATGACTTTACCGACCAGCCTTTTCAGCTAAGCACGGGGGATTTTTTGGGCTCAGACCCTTGGCCTGCCGATGAAAATGGCCATGGCACGGCTATGGCCAGCCTCATGGTAGCGCGGGCAGACCGCAGTCCAGTCGCCGGTATCGCCCCTGGCGCTCGCCTCATGGTGCTGCGCTGCTTCAACGCCGAAGGCTACGGCGAAGACGACGATATCGCCCGAGCCATCCTATACGCTGTCCAGAATGGGGTTCGGGTGCTAAACTGCAGCTTTGGAGATGAACGCCCCTCTCAATTGCTCCAAGCGGCTATTCGCTACGCTGTGCGGCGAGGGGTAGTGGTGATTGCCGCCTCTGGGAACGGCACAGGTAGCCGCCCCCACTTCCCCTCCGGCTTCGCGGAGACCATTGCGGTCGGAGGGTGTGCCTATGACGAAAGCTCGGGCGCTTTCTTTCTCTGGCCGCTGTCAGGGTATTATCGGGTAGACTGGGTAGCCCCTGCCGATCGGCTTCCTGTTCTGCTGCCTACCGGCACCGTGATGAACCTTAGCGGTACCAGCTTAGCAGCTGCTATTTCCTCTGGCGCTGCCGCCCTCCTCCTAAGCCAATATCCTGACTTGTCACCGGCGGATATACGAGCTTCTTTGGCCAGTCGGGCGATTCCCCTCACCCAGTCTAGCTGGTCTCCTTACAGTGGGAGCGGGCGGCTTTTTCTGCCTCCGGCCCTTCAGAATCCCCAGAGCGAAGTAGCCGGTTGGCTTTATCCTCCCGATGAAGCCGTCATTCGTACCGCCGTACCGCTCGTCTTTGCTACCTACCACAGCCTCCTTAGCCGATGGGAAGTGGCTCTGGCTCCGACCCTCCAAGGCCCCTGGACCCCCTTGCAGAGCGGTACGACCCCCAAACTGCGTGACACCTTACGCAGCTGGAATCCTCCCTTGGGCCGCAGCTTCCTGCGCCTAACCCTCTACCTGCGCAATGGTCATGCTCAGGCGTATCTCCTCTCGGTTTTCCACGAGCCGGCGGGTATAATCGTGCACGCTACAGAGGCTACTGTGGGCTGGAGCGAAGGGCTTGCCGGGTCTATCGTACGCTGGAAGCTTAATCAGCCCCTCCCCACCTGTGCAGAGACAGCTGGAAGGCTTAGCTGCGCAGACAAGGTAGACACGGTAGGGGCTATTTGGCTACCGGCCCCCCTCCCTTCCGTGGGCGCTCTCCGAGTATGGAGCACGACGGATACCCTTCAGCAAGCCTTATCTTTCCCCTCTATAAGCCCGCAAGCGCTACCTTATGCGCCTTGGCAAGCTACTACGCGCACTGCGCCTGTCGGCACCTACCTACCCGACCTCGCCCCCGATTGGAATGGCGATGGTTACCCCGACCTCATCCTTAGCGGGATAGAAGGGCCGCCGGGCCGCCTGTACTTCGTCAGTGCGACTGGTGGGAGCTGGCACCCTTACGATAGCCTCACCGAAAGCCGCCCACTTTTACCGCGCCATCTGTATGACTGGGATGGCGATGGCACGCCCGAGCTACTTTGCGTGTGGATAGATAGTTTTTTCGTCCTAGGGGGCACCCCTCCGAAAGCTCTATTGTGGCGTGGGCAAGGACGAGCCGCCCGCCTAGATACGAGCCAGTCTGTGTGGCTTCGCCTCTCCAACGGCAGCTACCAGCGTACCCCACGCCAAGGCGTCCCTTCGCTCCAGCTGCCCGATACCCTCCCCTGGAGTGGCAGCACGACCGTCCCCCGATTGATTCTCCTTCGTGCGCCGAGTGATACCTTATGGTGCTTCGGAAACTACGCCGGGGGGATCTACCTCTACGACCGAGCCGGCCAATTGCGCCAGAGCCTTTCCACCGAGCTATGGGATGTAGGCTCCTACCTTTTTGCCAAAGACTTAGACGGCGATGGGCGCGAAGAGCTGCTATATCTCGGGCAAGGGCGAGATGGGGCATGGTGGGAGCTGGGCGTGGTTTCAGG
>CALKJV010000059.1 GCA_937995505.1 uncultured Bacteroidia bacterium
CGAACGCAAAGCCTTTTGGGAGCTCTCTGAAGGAGACGCCAGCTACGCCAAGCCGCCACCCCCGCACTTAGCCACTCCTGCTGTAAATCATGCAAAATAGCCCGCTGCGCATACGCATCGGCAGCCAAAGCCGGAAGGGACGGCGCTATCTGCCGCTCAAACTGACGCTCATACAGATTAGAGAGTTCCCAAAAAGCCTTTCGCTCAGAAGGATGCAGGGGAAAAAGGGCTTTTAGGAAAGCGATGCGGTGCTGGTCCCAAGTGACATACGAGCCATTCCATTCTAAGGCTAGCTCGCGTTCTGCGGCCTCAAAGTCTAAATCCCAGAGGGCATAGACAAAGCTAGCCCGCTGCGCCCATGCGGCACTAAGGCATAGAAGCAGCCACTTCCTCAAAAAGGGCTGCATCCACAAGTAAACGACCGCAATTTTCGCAGATGAGAATGGTATTGCGCTGGTAGAGCTGCCATTGCAACTGCCTGGGTAAAAGCGTATAGCATCCACTGCAAATGACTCGGTCTTCTTTTCCCTCTAAAGGGATGGCACTGACGAGAGCACTGCCCCCTCGGAGAGACTGACGCCGCCGATCAAAAAGGTGAAAAAGCCGTGCATCTTCCCGCTGGACGTGCTCCGAAAGAATCTGTATGCGCTCGCGCAGGTCTTCTTCTTGCTGCTTATTGCGGAGGATAATTTTATCTAAATTCTCTTGCTTCTCCGCAATCAAGCGCTGCAGCTCCGCCATATGAGTCAGTTCCTCTTCGTGCTTGTGTTGGGATACCATCACCCGCTGCTGTAAGCGCTGGATGTCTTTGAGGTTTTTCTCAATGGTGAGGCGGGCTTCTTTCAGGTCAGACTCTATTTTGTAGTATTCTTGTTCGTTGCGCACGGAAAGAAGCAGCTTCTGGAGCTTCTGTTCGTGATCGCGCAAACTATCATTGCTGGTGTGGAGGGTGCGGATTTCTGCCTCACATTGCTGGATCTGCTGGTGGGTTCCCTGGCTGGTCAGCTGAAGGGCTGCAATTTTATCTTGTAGATCTTCTATCTGCTGGGGCAGGTCTCCTTTTCGCTGCTCTAAGGCATGGAGGCGATTATAGAGCACCTGCAACTGGATGAGTTCTACTAGCCGTTCGCGTACGTTAGGAGTTTCTATGGTAATCATATCCAGTACTGGACGGGATTGGTTTGGATGCGAGAGGCAAAGGTAGGTAAATTTGGGAACTCTCGTCGCACTACCTCGGCGAAGACGCCAATGATGGCGCGTTCGGACTCGTAATGGCCGATATCTATGAGCCAGAGGCGGCCTTGTGCTTCAAAAAAGCGGTGGTAGGGAATATCCGCAGTGAGGAAGGCTTGAGCTCCCGCAGCTAAAGCCTCGGGCAGAAGGAAACTCCCGGCCCCACCACACACAGCCACGCGCTGGATAGGCCCCTCCGGCCCCGGCGCTAAGCGTAGCGATGGTATTCCAAAAATCTCTCGGAGCCTCCGCAAAAACTCAGGAAGGTCTATCGGTTGACTCCACTCTCCGATGTAGCCGGCACCATGCGTTGGCGCCGCTTCCCGCAAAAAACGCACAGGGCGGAGGCCCAACTCCCGACACAGCGCATGACTTACGCCCTCCGGAGCATGGTCTGCATTAGTATGGGCAGCATATACAGCTATATGGGCTCGGATAGTCTCGTAGATTACCCTGTCTGCGAAAGTTTCCCAGAGGAGTCTCGTACGCTGTCCAAACCAAGGGGGATGATGCACAATAATGAGGTTCACGCCGAGTTCTTGGGCTTCCTGAAGTACCGCAGGCGTAAGGTCTAACGCGGTAAGCACTCCCTTCACGGCGCTATCGGGGTCGCCCCAGAGTAAGCCCACGTTATCGTAGGAGTCGGCCCATGCAGAGGGCGCCCATCGCTCTAAGGCATGTACTACTTCTCGTATCAGGGTCATACGGAAAAGGCTTAGGGAGCACAAGGGAAGCAGCGTAAATTCGGAACTTTTCTACGGGAGCTGGGCTTAGCCCCTACGCCTAGAGAAGCAAAGAGCATGCGAACGAAACTTGATGAGTACTGGCATAGGTTGTAGAGCAGCCGACCAAGCACGAGATCTTTGAGCTTTTTATACACAAAGAGAAAAGCGGTTCAACCCCTGTGAAGGTACTGAGGAGACTCATCTCTGCGCAACTCCTGACTCCTCCGCCTATTGGCGGCGAGGCTTATTTGTCCGTCCAGATCGGCTAGAGGGGGTAGAAGATTGGGATTTGCCTTTAGAGGGTTTTTTAGAGCCTGAATTACCTTTAGGAGCAGAAGGAGCCGAGTCAGAAACTTCGGCAGGTGCAAACTGGACGGGGAGGACTGGCTCCAACACCGCAAGAGGGGTGGTTTGGGCTTGCTGGAGCCTTTCTAAGTATCCGGTACCGGCGGGAATTTTCTGCCCTGTGATGACGTTTTCTTTGAGGCCGGCCAGCTCATCGGTACGAGCCGTAACCGCCGCATCAATGAGCACCTTGATGGTCTCCTGGAAGGAAGCGGCTGAAAGCCAGCTATGCGTGGTGGACGCTGCCCGCGAAATGCCCAACAGTTTCGGCTGGGCGGCCGCAGGCCGAGCCGGGCGCGCCTGCACCGGCGTACGACCCGCCTCCCGCAGCGAACGGTTCATATCCTCCAGCTGACTCAGCGTAAGTAAATCCCCTACCCGTACCTCTACCGAGTCGCCCGCATCGGTGACAATGTACTTACCTTGCAGCAGGGCATTCTCTTGCAGCAGATCCGCTTTATCCACTTGCTCATCTGGTAGAAATACCGTATCCCCCGAGTCCACAATCTCTACCTTCTGCATCATCTGCCGCAAAATGATCTCTAAGTGCTTGGTACTGATGCGTACCGCTTGCGGCGCATAAATGAGCTGGATGTTGCGCAGGAGGTATTCTGCGACCGCAGAAGGGCCCAAGATGCGCAAGATATCATGCGGGCTAATCGGCCCATCGCACAGGGGCTGACCTGCTCGCACCCGATCTCCATCCTGCACCAAAAGCAGCCGGCTCGTCGGCACCGAATGCAGTACACGCATGCGCCCATCCGGTGACTCTATCTCCATCTCTTGCCGATTGCTGCGACGCTTTCTCATGCGCACAAAGCCGTCTATCTCGGCTAAAACCGCAGCCCCATTCGGTGAGCGGGCCTCAAAGAGCTCTGTAACCTTCGGTAAGCCCCCTGTGATGTCTGCCGTGCGAGCTGCTTGCACAGGAGTCCGAGCCAGTATCATCCCTTCCTGCACCTCTGCCCCATCAGATACCATGATCCGAGCTCCCACTGGCAGGAGAAAAGTCTCTATCACCTCATCGTACTCATTGTAAATCTCCAGCCGAGGGGATAGAAATCGGTCGGAAGTCTCTGTAACAATGTACTCCTCTTGCTGTGACTCTTCAATGGTTTCTTTTCGATAAGTTTCTCCTTCTTTGAGGTCGGCCCAGCGCGCACGCCCCTTTGTGCTGGCGAGCATATGGCGAGCGTACGGGTCCCAAGTGCAGAGCTCTTTGCCCTTCTCCGCCATTTCGCCGGCAGCTACCCGCAAGACCGAGCCGTAGGGTAGATCCGCCCGCCAAATGACCTGTCCGGTCTGGGGGTGTCGGAGAAACACTTCAGAGGTGCGGCTTAGAATCACCGTCTCGGTCTCGCCGCGGTAGAGCCGCTGAGCTATGCGCAGGTCTTCACTGAACTCCACGATACCCTCGTACTTGGCTTTGAGGGCATTTTTGCCGGTAATGCGCTGAGCTGCCCCACCAGTATGGAAGGTACGGAGGGTTAGCTGCGTACCCGGTTCCCCGATAGACTGCGCTGCGATGATACCTACAGCTTCACCTATCTCCACGAGACGGCCTACCGCTAAGTGCCGTCCATAGCACTTCTGGCAGATGCCTCGTTGCGCCTCGCAAGTAATAGGCGAACGAACATCAACCGCCTCAAGGCCTGCTTCCTCAATAGCCTTCGCGATAGCCTTCGTAATTTCTTTTCCAGCTTCGCAGAGCTTCGCGCCTGTGAGCGGATGATAGATGTCATTGAGGGCAAAGCGCCCTTCTATCCGGCTGGCAAGCGTCTCTATCAACTCCTCGTTCTCGTCGTAGAGAGCGGTCACGCGTAGGCCCCGCAGCGTGCCGCAATCCTCCTCCGTAATGACGACATCTTGGGAAACATCTACCAGCTTTCGGGTAAGGTACCCCGCATCGGCTGTCTTAAGGGCTGTATCCGCCAAGCCTTTCCGAGCGCCGTGCGTAGAAATAAAATATTCAATCACATTGAGCCCTTCCCGTAGGCTGGAGAGAATGGGCGTCTCAATAATCTCCCGAGCGCCGAGGCGACGCTGAGGTTTATTCATCAGGCCTCGCAGGGCACACAGCTGACGCACCTGCTCTCGAGAGCCTCTCGCGCCCGAGTGCATCATCATGTAGATGGGGTTGAACCCCCCTTGATGCTGCTCCAGCTCCCGAATAAGCTGGTCGGCAATCTCATTTGAGGTACGAGTCCAAAGGTCAATGATTTTATTATATCGCTCCCCGTCACTAATAAGTCCCATAGCATATTCTGCGCGTATCTCTTCCCGCTGCTCAAAAGCTTTCTCTACCAGCACCTTACGATTGGAGGGCTCTAGCACGTCATGCAGCGTAAAAGACAACCCGCCCTTGAAAGCCATATGGAAGCCCAGCTCCTTGATTTTGTCTAAAAACTCGGCTGCGCGGCGATGGTCTGTGCATTGAAAGACCTGCATAATGACGTCTCGGATAGCGCCTTTGGTGAGAAGCTGATTCACATAGGGCATTTCTGGAGGCAGCGTTTGGTTAAAGATCACCCGACCCGGGGTAGTGAGAATTTTCTGTCCGCTGGGCAGGCGCACGGTCACGCGAGCGTGTAGGTCTACTTTGCCGGCGTGGTAGGCTTGGAGGGCTTCTGGCGGGCTGCCAAACATCGCCCCTTCGCCTACAGCCCCAGACCGCTCTTTCGTGAGGTAATATAGCCCCAGAACCATATCTTGGGAGGGCACGACGATGGGAGCGCCATTTGCAGGGTGTAGGATGTTATGGCTGGAAAGCAAGAGGATATAAGCTTCTACGATCGCTGCTTGGCTGAGCGGCACATGCACGGCCATCTGGTCGCCGTCAAAGTCGGCGTTATAACCCGTACAAACCAGCGGGTGAAGCTGGATGGCTTTGCCCTCTACGAGCTTCGGCTGAAAGGCCTGTATACCCAAGCGATGGAGGGTTGGTGCCCGATTGAGAAGAACCGGATGACCCTTGAGCACATTCTCTAAAATGGGCCAGATACGGGGGTCTTTGCGGTCTACCATACGGCGACCATTCTTTTCGGTGCGCACAATTCGCTGCGCAAGGAGGTCTCGGATGATAAACGGCTTGAAAAGCTCCACCGCCATGTCTTTCGGCAGACCACACTCGTGGAGCTTGAGGTGCGGTCCTACGACGATCACCGAACGGCCCGAATAATCTACCCGCTTGCCGAGTAGGTTTTGACGGAAGCGCCCTTGCTTACCCTTAATATTTTCGCTGAGGGAACGCAAGATGCGACCGCTCTGCGTCTCAGCAGAAGCACGCGTCTGGTTACGACGCCGGGCGCTATCCAGTAGGGCATCTACAGCTTCCTGCACCATGCGCCGCTCGTTATTGACGAGCATTTCTGGCGTCTTGTTTTCCATCATGCGCTTGAGGCGATTATTGCGCTGGATGAGGCGTCGATATAGATCATTTAGGTCAGAGGACGTATAGCGCCCTCCCGGCAAGGGGATAAGCGGTCGTAGCTCTGGCGGCACCACCGGAATAACTCGCAAAATCATCCACTCGGGCCGATTCTCTAGACGGCGATTCGCACTGCGAAATTCCTCCACAACCTTAAGCCGCCGCAGAAGCTCCGACCGTCGCTGCTGCGAAGCCTCCACTTCTAGCTGGCTGCGCAGCTCAGCCGCCAGTGCGTCTAAGTTGAGCCGCCTCAGAATCATATCCAGGGCCTGAGCACCGGTCTTTACCTCAAAGCTCTTCGGATCTATATCCGACCGCGTCGCAGCCGCGACCTCTAACTGCTTGCGCAGCTTTTGATACTCCTCAGCAGAGAGAAGGTCACCTTCTTTGATTTTGTCTTTTTTGTCCTTATTCTCCTGCAGACGCTCCAAATCTCCGACACTCAGGACTACATAGCGATCATAATATACAATTTGCTCCAACTTTTTAGCCGGATAGCCTAAAAGGAGTCCGAGCTTAGGAGGATTGTGGCGGAAGTACCAGGGATGTACGACAGGCTCTTGCAGGGTGATGTGCCCCATGCGCACGCGTCGCCATTTTTTCTCTATTACCTCTACGCCGCAGCGGTCGCAGCGAATGCCGCGATACCGAGCGCCTTTGTATTTGCCGCAGGCGCACTCGTAGTCTTTTACAGGCCCGAAGATGCGCTCACAGAAAAGCCCGCCCATTTCTGGCTTGTGCGTGCGATAATCTATGGTCTCTTGCCGGATTACCTCTCCACGACTCCATTCTAGGATCCGGTCTGGTGAGGCCAGTGAAAGCGTTACCCGACGAATCGGTGTCGGGATCGTAGTAATCGTGTGCGAGATTCGGCTGTTCTGTGTATTTTTAGTAGCTTCCATAGGTTTTTGGCATAGGAATAGGTTTAGTCAAAGCGTACATCTAAGCCCAAGCCCCGAAGCTCGTTGACGAGCACTTGGAAGGAGTCAGGCACGCCGAAGTACGTAATATTTTCTCCCTTGATGATAGACTCATGAGCTTTCATGCGACCCTCAATGTCATCAGACTTAATGGTGAGCATCTCTTGCAGGAGGGTGGCAGCGCCGAAGGCTTCTAAGGCCCAGACTTCCATTTCACCGAACCGTTGCCCTCCGAAATGCGAACGGCCGCCCAACGGCTGCGAAGTAACCACCCCGTATGGCCCCACTGAGCGAGCATGCATCTTATCATCCACCATGTGGTCCAGCTTGAGCATGTAAATAACCCCCACTGTGACGGGCTGGTGAAACCTTTCACCGCTCTGCCCATCAAACAGGTAGACCCGGCCATCTATGGGCAGGTCTGCTTTTTGTATCCAGCTATTGACTTCCTCTCGGCTAGGCCCGGCGAAGGGGGGCACCTCAAACCGTACACCTAACTTCTTCCCCGCCCATCCCAAAATCGCCTCGTAAATCTGCCCAATATTCATACGAGAAGGCACCCCTAAGGGATTCAGGACGATATCTACGGGCGTGCCATCCTCTAAGTAGGGCATATCTTCTATGGGAGCGACTTTGGCAATAACGCCTTTATTGCCGTGGCGACCGGCGAGCTTGTCTCCTACTTTGATTTTGCGCTTAGAGGCCACATAGACTTTGGCCATTTTGAGTACGCCATTAGGGAGCTCATCGCCAGAAGTGATGTGGTATTTGGCGCGCTGGGCATCCGCTTGATAGCGTGAGTAAAGGGCCATGTAATTTTGGAAGAGACGCTCAATCAGCAGGTTTGTATGCGGGTCGGTAGTCCAGCCGGTGGGGTTTAGGTCTTCAAAGCGCTGGGTAGCTAGCCACTTTGCCGTTATTTTTTTGGAGGCGGGGAGCTGCTCTTTCCCATGCTTATCCCGCACAGAGACGAGCTTTACCCCAGAGAGAAGCTGTTCCAGCTTTTGCATCATGCGCTGGCGAAGCTCTAAAACCTGTTGTTCAAGGCGCTTGTCTATTTCCCGTTCTTGCTGCTTGCGTTCCTCTGTGGTTTGCGCCTTTCGGTCTTTTCGGTACAGGTAAGTTTCAATGACATACCCATGAGAAGCGGGGGGCATCGTCAGCGAGGTGCTTTTTACATCGGCGCTGCGCTCTCCGAAGATCTGCCTGAGGAGTTTTTCTTCCGGGAGCTGCTCGGAGCTTTGGCCTTTCGGCGTGACCTTTCCTACGAGGATGTCACCTTCTCGCACTTCGGTTCCCACCACCACGATCCCCTCCTCATCTAGGAAGCGAGTGCGATCTTCGGGCTCGTTAGGAAGCTCTGGGGTAAGTTCCTCAGGGCCTGCCTTCGTTTCGCGTACCTCTACCTCAAACTCTTGGATATTGATGCTGGTCAGGACGTCTTCCTGGACGAGGCGTTGGGAGATCACGATGGCGTCTTCGAAGTTATACCCCTGCCAGGGCATGAAGGCTACGAGGAGGTTTTTGCCGAGGGCGAGTTCGCCATTCTCAATAGAGTACCCTTCCACGAGGGGCTGGCCCGGTTCTACTTGCTGGCCCTTTCGCACAATCGGGCGCAGATTGAGGCAGGTACTCTCATTCGTGCGACGAAATTTGGGCAGGGAATAGGTTACCACCTCATCCTCAAAGCTAATCAGTGCCTCTTCGGGGGGTCTTTGGTAGCGGATGCGGATCTGAGTAGCATCTACGTATTCTACGGTGCCTGGAAATTCTGCGTAAATCAAGACGCGGCTATCGCGGGCCACATGTCGCTCCATGCCTGTGCCGACGATGGGGGATTCTGGGCGTAGGAGAGGTACAGCCTGGCGCTGCATGTTAGACCCCATGAGCGCACGGTTAGCGTCATCATTCTCCAGAAAGGGGATAAGACTAGCCGACAAACCCAGGAGCTGATTAGGGGCCACATCCACATACTCTACCTCTTTGACCGAGATCTCAGGGTACTCCCCATCGTAGCGGGCTTGGAGTTCAGAAGGTGCATGTCCATTAGAGAAGGGGCGAAGCGGCGCTATACGATAGCGCTCCTCTTGGTCAGGGGTAAGGTACTCCAGCTGGTCTAAAACGGGCTTAGCCTCCCGAACAGGGTGGTAAGGGGTTTCCAAAAAGCCTAACTCATTGATACGGGCGTAGATAGCTAGGGAGTTGATGAGGCCGATGTTAGCTCCCTCTGGCGTCTCTATAGGGCAGATACGCCCGTAGTGCGAGTAATGCACATCCCGCGCCTCGAAGCCCGCATGTTCGCGAGACAAGCCGCCGGGGCCAATAGCCGAGATCCGCCGCTTGTGAGCTACTTCGGAGAGGGGATTGGTCTGGTCTAAAAGCTGGCTAAGCTGCCCTTGCGCAAAAAAGCTCTGCAATACCCCCGTGAAGGATTTAGAATTAATGACCTCAGAAGGCGTGAAGTTTTCTCCCTCGTAGGTGCTCATGCGGTCTCGGATATTGCGAGTTAAGCGCGAAAGACCTACAGAAACTTGTGCGTACATCTGCTCCCCCACAGTGCGGATGCGACGGTTGCTAAGGTGATCTTCTTCATCAGGCTCCACCTCCCCTGTCATGAGCTTCTGTAGGTGCTGCACAATATCCGCTACATCCTCTAACCGTAAAACCTTATCGTCGTAGCGCTGCTCTCCGTACAGCTTGCGATTTATCTGGAAGCGCCCTACCTTACCTAGGTCGTAGCGCTTATCCGAGAGCACCTGTTTCTCTACAAAAGCGCGGGCACCTTCTTCATCACTAGTGTTACTGATGCCGCGAAGCAGCTTGTAGATCTCTACACAGGCCGACGTATGCGAGTAGCTCGTGTCTTGGCTGAGCGTAGCTAGGATGATATGCCGGCCATCTTCGTATTCTGGCTTGATGAGGTACAGAGCATCGGTAGTGTGCTCACGCAGGGTTCTCAAGTCTTCCAAGCGTAAGACATGACCTACCTCAAAGATAGTTTGACGGCGGCGTATGGAACTCACTTCGCCAGTTTCGGGGTCCGACACCTCTTCTTGAGAGAGTTCAATGATGTGGGTCGCTAACTTACGACCTACATAGGCCTCAAAGGCTTTTTCTGAGCGGATTTGGCTCAGCTTTACTTCATCGGCTAAGCCGAAATACTTCACGATGTCGGCATCGGAACTAAGCCCCATAGCTCGCAGGAGAAGGGTTACGGGCACAGACTTTTTTCGGTCAAAGTACACCCGGGTACGTCCTGCGGCGTCGGTGGCAAACTCAATCCAAGTGCCTTTCTGGGGTATGACCTTAGCGCCGTAAGTCATCTCATTGGTACCGGCCCGAGGGGTAGCCGAAAAAAGAATCCCTGGCGAGCGGTGCAGTTGGTTGATGACTACCCGCTCTACCCCATTCACAATAAAGGTGCCTTGCGGGGTCATGTACGGCAAAATCCCGAGATAAACCCACTCTTCTTTCGGTTCTAGCACGAGGTTATCGGATTTAGCCGGGCGCAGGGAAAACTTCACTTTGAGCTGTACCCCATACGTCACGCCACGTACCTTACACTCCTCAGGGCTGTAGCGGGGCGGGTCTAAAAGGTACCCCTCAAATTCCATGATGTACTCTTCTCGGCTGTCTCTGACCGGAAAGTGCTCCAGAAAAACTTGGTAGAGGCCTTCTTGAGACTGCTTTTCCGGGGGAGTGCGCAAGTCCATGAACTTGCGAAACGAATCTAGCTGTACCTGTAAGAGGTCCGGCACAGGTACTACGGCCGGGTGATGAGAAAAACGAATGCGTCCTTGACTCATAGAGAGCGGCAAATAGGATAAGCAAACTGGGAGGTACCCCAGCAAGGTAAACAAAAATGACCGTACTTAGCCTTCATGCGGCTAAGTACGGGAGCGCATGCGGTCGCCAGCGAACCACTTACTTAACCTCAACGTCGGCTCCGAGGTCGGCCAGCTGCTGACGAATCTGCTCAGCTTCTTCCTTAGAGATTTTTTCTTTGATAGGTTGCGGCGACTTGTCAACAAGCTCTTTTGCTTCTTTGAGGCCGAGGCCTGTAATGTTCTTAACGACTTTGACGACATCCAGCTTTCGTTCGCCAGGGGATTTGAGGATTACATCAAATTCGGTCTTAGCGGGTGCTTCTGCTTCTGCCGTGGCGGCAGGTCCAGCGGAAGCCACCATGACTGGGGCAGCCGCCGCAGGTTTGATGCCGTAGTCGTTTTCTAAAATGGCAGCTAGCTCATTGACTTCTTTGACGGTGAGATTCACCAGCGTTTCTGCAAGGGCTTTCAGGTCGGTCATATGATAATGGATGTTTTTTTAGCGTTCCGAAAGGGTTTTAAGTACACCAGCCAGCGTGTGGCCTCCGCTTTGGAGGCTGCCGAGAAGCTGCTGGATAGGCGATTGCAGGCGAGCGATGAGTTCGCCTAAGAGTTCGTTTTTCGTTTTGAAGCGCAAGAGCGCATCTAAATACTGAGCGCCCACAAAAGCCGCCTCCTCTACATAGGCTGCTTTGAAAGCGGGGTAATCTTTCTTAAGCTCCTTTTGGAAGTCTTGGAGGGCTTGGGCCGGGACCTTGACATCCGCTGTGCAGAGGATAAGCGCTGTGCTCTGGTGCAGCGCAGGCGCAAACGCCTCTGCCTCGGCAATACCGGCCGCTTGAAGGGCTTTGTGGAGGAGGGTATTTTTCACCACGCGTATGCGTAGCCCTTTCTCGTAAAAGGTACGGCGAAGCTTGAGGGTTTCTTCGGCGTTGAGCGGGCCTAAGTGAACTAAATAGAAACCTGAGGCTTCGCTCAGGGCCTGGGCTAACTCCTGAATTAAGGCAGTTTTTTCGTCTCGAGTCATAAGCGATTTTTGTCAATAGCCACCGAAGGGCTCATCGTAGTAGAGAGGTACACCGAAAGGACATAATTGCCTTTTATGCCGGCGGGGCGTAGAGACTCTACCGCTTTGAGGGCTTCTGCAGCATTTTCACGAAGCTTTTGCGAATCAAAGGAAACCTTCCCTATTGGCAGATGTACGACACCGGTTTTATCGTTGCGGATTTCAATTTTACCGGCTTTCAGCTCCCGAACAGCTTTCCCAATGTCGGGGCTTACTGTACCACTTTTCGGATTGGGCATGAGGCCGCGAGGCCCAAGTATCTTCCCTAAGCGGGCAACCTTAGGCATCACATCCGGCGTGCAGACGACCGCATCCGCCTCGAGCCATCCCTGCTCAATTTTCGCAATATACTCTTCTAAGCCAACGAAGTCTGCCCCGGCGGCTTGAGCTTCCGCCTGCTTATCAGGCGCTACCAACGCCAAAACCCGTACTGAACGCCCCGTTCCATGAGGGAGCGTCACCGTACCGCGAACCGTCTGATTGGCTTGACGCGGGTCAATATTGAGATCCACAGAAAGCTCAAAAGTAGCATCAAAACGCTCGTACCTGACTTTTTTCAGCGCTTCTATTGCATCTAGAAGCGGATAGGAGCGCTTCTCCAGCTTCTGGGCAGCAGCTAAGTATTTTTTCCCTCGGCGAGGCATATTAGCGTTCTATAATAAGGCCCATACTCTGCGCTGTGCCTGCTACCATTTGCATGGCAGCCTCCACAGAATAGCAATTAAGATCGGGCATTTTTTTCTCGGCAATCTCACGAATTTGATCCCAATGCACTTTACCTACTTTTTTGCGATTAGGCTCCGCAGAACCTCGCTCTATTTTAGCCGCTTTTTTCAAGAGCTCGGCCGCCGGAGGAGTCTTGAGAACAAAATCAAAACTTTTATCCTTGTAGATAGTGATAAGCACGGGCACGACCTCGCCTGCCTTATCTTGCGTGCGAGCATTGAACTGTTTGCAGAACTCCATGATATTTACCCCCTTGGAGCCGAGGGCTGGACCGATAGGAGGGGCGGGATTGGCTTGCCCTCCCTTGATTTGGAGTTTGACTATGGCGACAATCTCTTTCATAACTTTTTGACTTGATGATAGGCGAGCTCTAAGGGAGTCTCTCGGTTAAAGATTTTAACCCGCACCTGAACGCGCTGCTTTTCGGGATATATCTCAGCGATGTGCCCTTCATAGTCCATGAAAGGGCCTTCTACAATACGAACGCGCTGCCCTATCTCAAAGGTATGGGATACATCCATAGGCGCCGCCGTAGAGCGAGCACGGGTAAGGATAGGCAGAATCTCATTCTCTGGCAGAGGCACTGGAGCTTCACCCCGCACCGGAGAGACGAAGTACAATACATCCGGCAAGCCCCGCAGCACCTGCGACAGCTCGGGGAGATACTCTTCGGCCGCTAAATCTAAGAAAAGATACCCAGGCAGAAATACCCGGTCGCGCTCACGTCGCTTCACAGCCTTGCCAGACTTTTTATCCTCTAAGACCCTTTCCATAGGCACGAGGATATCCCGCACCTGGTGAGAGAGCCCCAGGCGTTCTAGCTCTTGGCGGATCCGGAGCGAGGCTTTTTTTTCTTGTGCAGCTCGCACTTTTAGCACATACCAAGCCATTCTCATTTCAAAAGATAGAATAGACTCCTCGCATGAGCGTACTAAAGACCAGATCTATCAGCCCGATGGCAATAGCTAGTAGGAGACTTCCTACTAGCACGGCCACGGTAGTACTCAAGAGCTGTGGGAAGGTAGGCCACTCCACCTTTTCGCTCCACTCCCGCGAATAATCTTTCCACAGCCCTAAGAGACGCTGTCGCATAGCACGGGTGGCAGGACTCGAACCCGCAACCTGCGGTTTTGGAGACCGCTGCTCTACCAGTTGAGCTACACCCGTATGCTCAGAGGCTAGGAAAGCCCTGACCTCCGAGTTTACGAAGGGCCAACAAAGGTACGACAAAAGTTTTGTACTTTACAAGGCCCCTTAGGCGCTTCAGTCTAAAATCTCCGTGACTTGTCCTGCGCCAATGGTGCGGCCCCCTTCCCGGATAGCAAAGCGAAGGCCCTTTTCCATCGCAATGGGGTAAATCAGCTCCACCTCAATGCTTACATTATCGCCCGGCATGACCATCGGTACATCAGCGGGTAGCGTGATGGTTCCAGTCACATCAGCTGTGCGGAAAAAGAACTGGGGACGATAGTTATTAGTGAAAGGCGTATGGCGACCGCCCTCTTCTTTGGTGAGGATATACACCTCAGCCTTGAACTTCCTATGGGGCGTAACGCTATTGGGAGCGCAGACGACCATACCGCGTTTGACTTGGTCCTTGTCAATGCCGCGCAAAAGAAGCCCAACATTATCTCCGGCCTGGCCCTCGTCTAAGAGCTTGCGAAACATCTCTATGCCTGTCACGACCGAGGTCATTTTCTCCTCCCGCAGGCCGACAATATCTACAGGCTCGTTGAGTTTGACTTTACCCCGTTCAATCCGACCCGTAACTACTGTACCGCGCCCTGTGATAGAAACCACATCCTCCACCGGCATCAAGAAGGGCTTATCAATCACCCGCTGGGGAGTCGGAATGTACGAGTCAAGGGTCTGCATGAGCTCAACTATCTTAGCTTCCCATTGGGGGTCTCCGTTGAGGGCGCCGAGCGCAGAACCCCGAATAATCGGGGTCGTATCCCCCGGATAGCCATAAAAGTTGAGTAGATCACGGATCTCCATTTCCGCGAGCTCCAAGAGCTCATCGTCATCTACCATATCTACCTTATTGAGGAAGACCGCAATGTATGGCACCCCTACCTGCCGGGCTAAGAGAATATGTTCCCGGGTTTGAGCCTTGGGGCCGTCGGTAGCGGCCACTACGAGGATAGCGCCGTCCATTTGCGCTGCACCCGTTACCATGTTTTTTACATAGTCGGCATGCCCTGGACAGTCAATGTGCGCATAGTGGCGTTTGTCGGTCTGGTACTCTACGTGGGCCGTATTGATGGTAATGCCCCGCTCGCGCTCTTCGGGCGCGTTGTCAATAGAGTCGTACGAGCGCTCTTGCGCTAAGCCACGCTTAGCCAGGACCTTCGTAATAGCAGCGGTAAGCGTGGTCTTGCCATGGTCAACATGGCCAATAGTGCCCACGTTGACGTGTTCTTTGTCGCGGACGAAAACCTCTTTGGACATACAGTGCTACCCCCGGAGTCGAACCGGCCCCCTTCTGCCGAAGGGCTCCCACGAGCATAGGCAGCTACCGGCGGCGCAAAGGTAGGAAAATTTTTTCAGATTCTTCCTAACTTTAGCAACGCCTGAGCGAGCCATCGGCCGGGATCGAACCGGCGACCTCTTCCTTACCAAGGAAGTGCTCTGCCTCTGAGCTACGATGGCAGCGGCGCAAAAGTACAAAAAAATAGCCAATCTTTCCCCGGCGGGGAAGACCCCTCAAAACGGCTTACGACTTACCGGGCTCGTGGGATCCGCTGCTAAGGTTCGCCGAATCGCATCTAAGAGCCCATTCACGAAACTCGGACTGCGCTGCGTACCGTAGGCCTTCGCAATCTCAATCCACTCATTCAGCGTTACCCGCAGAGGAATATCCGGAAAGTGCATCAGCTCGTACACCCCACACAGAATAATGCACTTATCTACCAGAAAAAGGCGTTCCCAGGTCCACCCCCGCAAATGCCGTTCAATGATCTCTCGCAAGGTAGGCATCTCTCGGACAACCCCGAAAAATAACTCTTGGAGAAACTCTGCATTGTGGGGCGCTTCGGCCTGGGCGGCTTCTCGCAGCTCATCTAAAAGGTAAGCGAATACCTCGTCGGGCGGTAGGTCTCCTACAATGTGGGCATAAAGGGCCTGCATAACCCGCACACGGATTTTGTGCCGAGGCACGATGAGCGGAGCTACGGCTTCCGAAGCCGCAGGCGTCTGATCCTCTGGATCTAACGGCATCTTGTCGGACATAAGTATGGAGGAAATTCTGGGTTTCTTAGGCGATAGGTAGAGAGAGGGTAGGCGCAGCCGTATGAATGCGAAGCGCAGCGATAGCTCGGATTCGTTCTTCTGCGAGGAGCATAGCCGCCTGGTGAGGCGTGATACCGCGCTGCTCCGCCGCAGCAAAAACACGCAGAGTCATATCATAGATATATTCCGTACGAGCCAGAGCTCGGCTGCGACTATAACCCTCCAACTCGGTATATACGTTGATGAGTCCACCGGCATTGATGAGAAAGTCTGGCGCATAGAGAATACCCTGTTCGGCTAAGCGTACGCTATCTTGGTCTTCTTGGGCGAGCTGGTTATTGGCGGAGCCGGCGACCACAGCACAGCGCAGCTGCGAAATAGTTTCTGAGCTGAGTACCCCCCCACGCGCACAGGGCGAAAAAATATCCACCGGCTGGCTCAGCCAGTCATCGGGCGGAATCGGCTGCACCTTATACTCACGCTGCGCAAGCGCTAGCTGCTCGGCAGAGAGATCGGTCGCATACAGGATAGCTCCTTCTTTGTGGAGAAGTTCAACAAGCGCCATACCCACCTTTCCAAGGCCTTGGACAAGTACTTTGACCCCCTGGAGAGAGTCTGTGCCAGTTACTTTCTTCCAAGCCGCCTTCATGCCCAAATACACGCCGTATGCCGTCACCGGCGAGGGGTCCCCGCTTCCACCCATCTCTTCAGGCAGACCCGTTACATGACGAGTTTCCACGCGCACATACTCCATGTCTCGCACCGAAACCCCCATGTCCTCCGCAGTAATGTACCGCCCACCCAGGATATCTACAAACTGACCGAAGCGCCGCATGACTACTTCTGATTTGAGCGTGAGCGGGTCGCCAAGGATGACGGATTTACCGCCGCCGAGATTAAGGCCACTGATGGCCGCTTTATAAGTCATCCCGCGCGAGAGGCGAAGTACATCTGTGAGAGCTTCGGCTTCAGAAGTATAGGGCCAGAAGCGTACCCCTCCTAAGGCAGGGCCCAGCGTCGTGTCGTGAATGGCAATGATACTCTTAAGCCCTAGGGCCGGGTCAGAGAAGAAAGCCACTTGCTGATGGCCCATGGCTTCTATCTGCGCAAAGAGGCTCATGCGCTCACAGAAGTAGGCAAGGCGTGGGGTAGTAGGTCTGCTTCGCAGAAAAAGAAGGCGATTTCTCGGCGAGCCGTCTCTGGGCTATCTGAGCCATGCACCGCGTTGCGCTCAATGTTTTGCCCGAAGAGCGCTCGTAAAGTACCAGATTCAGCCTTGGCAGGATCGGTGGCTCCCATAAGCTCTCGGTAACTGCGTACGGCATCTTCTTTCTCTAAGACAAACGCAATCACAGGCCCAGAGGTCATAAAATCTACCAGGGCAGCGAAGAAGGGCCTTTCTCTATGCACGCTGTAGAAAGACTCTGCTTGGGCTCGGCTTAGGTGAGTAAGGCGCAGCCCCACGAGCGTGAAGCCTGCGGATAAAATCCGATCCAAAATCTTACCAGCGGTGCCGGCGGCCATAGCATCGGGCTTGATTAGGCCTAAGGTGCGTTCGGTGCGGCTCATCGG
>CALKJV010000060.1 GCA_937995505.1 uncultured Bacteroidia bacterium
GATTGCCTCTATCTCTTCTGCCAGCTCAGGGTGGTCCTTGAGAAACACCCGAAGGTTTTCACGGCCCTGCGCGAGCTTCTGCCCGTTGTAGCTAAACCAGGAACCAGACTTCTGAATAACCCCCAGCTGCACCCCTAAATCAATCAGTTCGCCTACTTTAGAAATGCCCTCTCCGTACAAGATATCAAATTCCGCCATCTTAAAGGGTGGAGCGACTTTATTCTTGACTACTTTGACTCGTACGCGGTGCCCGATGACATCAGTTCCTTCTTTGATGGCCGATATGCGGCGCACATCTAACCGCACGGAAGAGTAAAACTTTAGAGCGTTGCCGCCCGTAGTGGTCTCAGAAGGGCCATACATAGCCATCGCCCCAATCTTTTCGCGCAGCTGATTGATGAAGATGGCTATGCAGCGAGTTTTAGAGATAGTAGCGGTGAGCTTGCGCAGGGCTTGCGACATGAGACGAGCTTGAAGGCCCATCTTCGCATCGCCCATTTCCCCTTCTAATTCTGCTTTGGGTACCAAAGCGGCCACAGAGTCTATGACGACCACATCAATAGCCCCTGAGCGAATAAGGGAGTCGGCAATTTCCAGGGCTTGCTCCCCGTAGTCCGGCTGCGAGATAATCAGAGAATGGGTATCTATGCCTAAGCGCTGGGCATAGATAGGATCAAAAGCATGTTCTGCATCAATAAAAGCTGCGAGGCCTCCTTGCTTATGTACTTCAGCGATGACATGGAGGGCGAGGGTGGTCTTTCCGGAGGCTTCTGGGCCGTATATCTCTACGATGCGCCCTCTTGGCAGCCCCCCTATCCCTAAAGCCACATCCAGCGCCAGCGAGCCGGTGGAAATTACTTCTGCTGCTTGGTCGCCTCGCTCATCCAGCTTCATCACAGTACCCTTGCCGTATTCCTTCTCCAGCTTTTGCAGCGTAGCCTGCAAGAGCTTTTGCTTCTCCTCGGGCAGGACGGGCTTCTTGTCGGACGCCATACCTTTGCCAAAGGTATGAAGTTCGCTCGGTTTGTGTGGCAGGGGGAAGAGTCGCTTGGGCTCATAGGATCTACAGGGCAATTTGTCCTTTCTCTCTCTGCCGTAGGGCGTGCGGTGGGCCGGGCTTTTCCATTTACAGACATGGAGAGTTATGTGCAGAACCGCCTCTCTTACGAAGCCTGGATAGAATGGGTGTGGCGCCGTTACCACGAGCGGGGGGACTTTGAGGAGCTACAAGTACCTTGGGTTGCTGTACGTGCCCTTTCCCCTGTGCGCCGCCCTGTAAGTCTGCGCGATGGCTATGCCTTTCGCCAGCATGTAGAGACTGCCCGAAAAAACCGCGGCTTGGATATGATCCCCGAATTTGACCAATTCCCCGTCTTCTACTTCTCTAATGCCCTTGCCATTACAGGCCCAGGGCCTATTTATGTAGAGCCCCGACACTTAGAGAAGCTGGACTACGAGCTGGAAGTGGCTATCTTGATTGGCAAATCGGGCCGCAACCTCTCCGCAGAAAAAGCAGACTCCTACATCTTCGGCTACATGCTAATGAATGACTGGAGCGCCCGCAGCCTCCAAATGGAAGAGATGAAGCTCAATCTCGGCCCAGCCAAAGGAAAGGACTTCGCTACCAGTTTAGGTCCTTGGCTCGTAACCCCCGATGAACTGGAGCCTTATCGCACCTCTCCACCACCAGGCCACATAGGAGCTACCTACAAGATCGCCCTCCAAGCCGAACTCAATAATACCCCTTCCAGCTACGGCTACCTCTCTGACATGAGCTGGACTTTCGCAGAGATCTTAGAGCGGGTCAGCTATGGCGTAGAAATCCTCCCTGGCGAGGTGATTGGTTCGGGCACGGTAGGCACCGGCTGCCTCCTGGAAATCAATGGTACCCGCCGCCGAGAAGATCCCCACGCCCCCGAGACCTGGATCAAACCCGGCGACGAGGTCCTCCTCATCGGCCAGGAGCTCGGTTCCCTCCATAACACCATAGTACCCGCCTGACCCAGCGGCTTACGCATTACCTTTGCAGGGAGTATGCACTTCCCAGAGGAGCTGTACTATAGCCGTGAACACGAGTGGCTCCGTCCCTTGGATGGAGGTGAAGCCCTGGTCGGCATCACAGATTATGCGCAGTCGCAGCTCGGCGATATCGTGTATGTGGACGTTCCCAGTGTAGGGCAGGTCGTGCAAGCGGGTCAGCCTTTCGGCAGCGTAGAAGCCGTAAAGACCGTCTCAGACCTCTACATGCCTGTTACAGGGACCATCTTAGAGAAAAACCCTGCCTTAGATAGCAGCCCCGAGAAAATCAACCAGTCCCCCTACGAGGAGGGCTGGATCGTCCGAATCCAAATCCAAAACCCCGTAGAGTTAGAGGCCCTCTTGCGCACTGAGGCATATCAGGCACTTATCGCTTAGCGCTCTTAGGGTCGCAAAGTCGCCCCTCTAAAGCCGCTACGCAGCGGGCTTCTTAGGTATCCCGTCATAGGCCCTCCTGGCAGGAAAGTCTGCGTACTGCCGGGGGGGCATTAGCTTTTAGGGCCTAAGGATGTCTGCATGCAACCTAGGTGCCCTGCCCTTTCGTATATGTAGTGTTATGAGATACCAAGTCAAAATCCTCGGAATGCTACTGGGCCTCGTCCTGGTAGGCTTTGCCCAACCCTCGGGCGAAAAAGCTGTAGGCGTACTGCTGAGCAAAGATGGCCTGCGAGCCCTTTCAGCGCGGTTTGCGATGGGCGGTAA
>CALKJV010000061.1 GCA_937995505.1 uncultured Bacteroidia bacterium
AGCGGCGCAGCAAAAGCCGGCCCAGCAATCCCAGCAAAGTTTTGGGTTACCAGCGTAAAGTCTGCGGCTCCGGGTGTGCTCTCCTCCCAGTGCCACAGGTCGCCCGTACTTGTGCCCATAAGGAGGTCGGTGCGTCCATTGCCGTTTACATCGCCTGCGGCGAATATGGGATTGCGCAGGGTGTACTGGGGCAGGTTGAGCCAGTTGGAGTCGGCCAGCGTGAAGCCTGTCGCCGTGCCCCATAGGAGCCATGCGCCTGCCTTTGGGCCGGCGTCAGTGAAAAAGCTTTCACAGCTTAGGATAAGGTCAGGATAGCCATCGCGGTTGAGGTCGGCTAAGGTCGGATGGGCAGCGGTCCCTACATCTAAGTGAGTGTTTTGCAGCCAGCTGCGCACAGGGGGGGCCCAGGCAGGTGAGTCTATCCGCCCTATGTTTTCGTACATCCAGACGCTGCCCGTATCTCGTCCCGCAAAGGGGCTATTGTTTGCGGCTAAAAGGTCGGGTTTGCCGTCGCCGGTTACATCCTCATAGTAGGTCGCTGGGAAAGATGGCAGATATACCGGTGCGGCAGGAGGATAAGGGGTTATGGCAGTGCCTGGGTCTATATGGGCGATTTGGGTCGTGCCGCTATTGAAGCCCGCAATCAAGTACGGCGGTCCGTCATCTCCCACGATGAGATCTTTCAGTCCGTCTCCATTGAGGTCTATTACTAAAAGGGTACCCCCTGAGTGGTGTAGACGCGCGGAAGGCTCCGGAGCCGAAGCCTCGGCCTCCCGCTGACCAGGCCCACACGAGTAAGGCTGAAAAGTGAATTGATTGGTTTGGTAGTCATACACCTCATACACATGTCCCCAGCAGCTAGATTGTAGCTTGAGCAGGAGGGTATCCGATCGGCCCAAAAGCTCTATGCCCTCATTTTTGTGCCACTCTATTAGCGCGCCGAGAACCTCGTAAACCAAAAAATCTAAATCACCGTCGGAATCTACATCTACTAGCGCTGGGATATCCACCGAGGCCGAGTATAAATAGGTCCTGAAGCCAAAGTAATCTGAGGTGAGGGTATCGTAAGCCAGCTGCCACCGGGGAGGCGAACCCGAGGGGGCTATATTCCGGAAGCAGCGGATGTTGGAAAGTACGCTGGTAAAGAGGTCTTTGTCGCCATCCCCATCATAATCTCGTAAGAGTACCCAATGCGCAAGGCTTTGCGTAGGAAAGAGGGTATCGGCTTCGGGTAGCCAGACCCATTCTGCTCCTACTCGGCGATAGACCTGTATGCGATTATCTGCGCGGTCAAATACAAAAAGCTCTTTGGAACTATCCCCGTTTATGTCTATGGTGGAAAATTGCGGAGCATTGAGGCCGCCCGCCCAGGCGTTTCGGATAGGGCCGCCCGCTGAACTCACCGCCGGGGCGATCGGCTGAAGCGTCCATTGTGCCCAAAGTATCCACAGGTAGCTTATCAGCATACCAAACAAATCTACCTATTTTTGCCCGTATGCGATGGCTACTTACGCTTAGCCTCATGCTGGCTTCAACCAGCATGCTTTGTGCGCAGCAAAAGAAAAAAGGCGGAGACCCGCAGAAGCAGCTCAAGAAAGAATGGAAAAAGAAAGCGAAATCCTACGTCAAAAACCCCTTAGCCCTCAAAGCCCGCGAAGAAAGCTTTCAGAAGCAGGTACAAGATCGCGACCGTCAGCTAGAAGAGATGCAGCGTCGGAACCGAGAGCTGGCTGAGCAGATTGCGCAGCTGGAAGACCAGTTGCGCGCACGCCAATATTCCCTTGACTCCATGCAGAGCGAAGTGCTGCGCCTCAAGGCCGCCTATGAAGCCGAGAAAAAACAATCTCGCTTAGATGTGATGCCGGGTTTGGTTTTCAAGGTGCAGATTGGGGCTTTCCGACTCTTTGACATGCGCAAGTATGCGCAGGATAACCCCTTCTTTGAGGCTGAAGCCCTCGGCGATATCAATCGCTACACAGTAGGGCGATTTCGGGACCTGGCCCTGGCAGAAGCCTTCCAAAAAGACCTCAAACGGCTCGGCATTCGGGATGCGTGGGTAGTGCCCTTTAAGGATGGGGTGCGCATCACCATGAAGGAAGCCAAAGAAATGTTATCTGCAACCGGTGGCGCTAGCGCTGGTAGTAGATGATATACCCCAGCTGCCATGAAGCTGTGGCTCTTTTTTTGGCTACAGCAGCTTTTTGCCGTAGGGGACGCAGGTGCGCTTACCGAGCGGCAGGTTCGGGCGTACGAGCGCTTCTGGCAAGCGCATGCGCGCCGTGGAGATATACTCCTGCTCCTTGGGGATAATCTCTACCCCGCAGGGCATCGGGGGCGTCGGCGGGATGAACGCCGCTGGCGTCGTCTCGTTCGGGTAGTGCAGGCTTTTCCAGGTACGACTTGGGCTACCTCCGGTAATCACGACTGGAAGGCCGACCTTCCAGGACTTCTCCGCCAAGAAAAAGATATCCCACACTTCCCTGCGCCCGGGCAGTTTGGCCCCGATACCCTTAGCCGGGGGGACTGGTACTTTCTTTTCATAGATTCCGAGCTGTACATCCGAGCAAAGGGGGAAGGCTTCTCGTGGCAGCGGTTGGACTCGCTTGTAGCGGTAGCGCCAGCGGAAGCCAGCGTGGTTTTCGTGCTGCATCATCCACCTTTCACGGCTGGGGCGCATGGGGGGCACTTCCCGCTGATAGCGCATCTTTTTCCTTTGCGCATGCTAAGTCCGTACCTTTACCTACCGCTCCCTGGACTGGGTACGCTCCTCATTTGGGCTCGCAAAGCCGCTAAACATCCGACCGACCGTACCTATCCGGCCTATCATCAGCTTGCCGAGAGTCTGGCAGTGCGGGCGCAGCGAATACAGCGGCCTGTACTGTTTCTCTCTGGGCATGACCATAACCTTCAAATGCATCGCCCAGCGCCCACGATCTGGGCTATCGTAAGCGGCAGTGGCTGCAAAACAGAGCCCCTCGCTCGCCGCTATGCCCACTGGGGAAA
>CALKJV010000062.1 GCA_937995505.1 uncultured Bacteroidia bacterium
GGGTCGTATTGGGTGATGAGCTGGGTAATGAGATTTTGAGCGGCCTGGCTGCGGAAGGTACTGCCCCATGAGCAGTTGATTACCTTAGCGCCCCGCTGCGCTGCGTAGATCACCCCATCGTAAGCTCCGTAGAGAGCCCAAGTATTATCGGGGGCGGCTTTGACGGGCAGGATTCGGCACTTGAAGCCTGGTGACGCGATCCCTATGCCGTTATCTGTCGTGGCCCCTGCATAGCCAGCGACCCAGGTACCATGCCCTGGACTTGCGGTGCGTGGGTCATTATCCGGAGAGAAAGGCCCCGAACCGCTATAAGTCGGACCTACTACATCCCAGCCATGGAAGTTATCCACATAGCCATCTCCGTCGTTATCTATCCCATCAATCGGGTCATTCCAGTTGTAGGCGATATTTTCCACGAGGTCATCGTGGTCAAAGCGCACATCGGTATCCACGACCCCTATCCATACAGTCGTATCGCCTTTTGTGCTGTCCCAAGCCCCAAATACATGGAGGTGAGAGAGGCAGAAGTTATTGGGGTGGTTATCATTTGGGGTGTAGGTAACTCTATCCGGAATTACTTCCTGGGGGTCAGGCTGGCCAAGGGGCTGCGGGATATACTCGGGCTCAGCGTAGCGCACGGCCGGACTGCGCCCCCACAGCTTCGCTACATACGCCGGAGGGAGGTCCGCCCGATACTCCAGCACATAAATGGGACTTTCCGCTTTGAGCATAGGGAAGCGCGGCCGGATACTCCCCTGCAGCTGACCCCGAAGCTCTAAGAGCTCCTCAGGTAAAGCGGCTGCATTATATCCCTCAGCGAGTTCAAATAAGATGCGTCCAGGCCATATCGCCTGCGCCCAAGCAAGCCCTATCAGCAAAAAAACTCTCACGGTGCGAAAACAATTTCTGGCTCACCTGTGGTAAATTCCTTCATTGTGTACTCTCGTTCAAAAAATTCCTTTCCTTCTCGGCTTATGCGTACTACAAGAGACTCGGCTGAAGGGATAGCCAGCGCAAAACTTCCTCTCTCCCCCGTTCGGGTTTCTCCGAGTACTTGCCCAGTTTCTTTATCCACGATCCAAATGCGAAGGCCCTTGAGGCCTTCTCCCGACTTATCAACGACTTTGCCGCTGATGGTTTCCATGACTATGACTTCTCTTTTGGGCGTCACGGCTCTCGTTACAGGGGCAGCTTTGGGAGTGCTAGGGAGGCTTTCACGAGCCCGACTCTCCTCTTGAGCCCATACGAGGGCTACTAAGGCTAAGGTCCAAGCACATCGCATATCGCGAAGATAAGCAAAAATCTCGCCAAAGCTGAGGGGCAAACTGCTACCTTTGTCCTGTGGATACGCTTCTGCCCCTGATGCTCCAGCTTGTGGGCGTTACTGTCTATCCGAATGGGGCTTCCTACCGATATGGGGGACTCTTGTCAGCGGAAAAAGGCTACACTTACTGGGTATGGACAGGCCTACCCCCCCAAGCTGACCCCAAAAGTGTGCGGGTTTTGCTCCCTTCCAGTGCCCGAGGCTATATCGTACAGACAGCGGTAGAACCGCTCGGACCCGACTGGTTCCCAGAACCGCCCGATGTACAAGCCCTGCGCCGAAACATAGATTCTCTGGAAGCTACCTTAGCTCGCTTGCAGCAGCGCCTTACAGTTCTCCAAGCCCAAGAAGCCACCCTTCTCAGCAATCAAAAGCTTGGCGGAGAAGAAGGCCCCACCCGTCCTGAAGAGGTAGAAAAGTATCTCAATTTACTAGAAAGGCGCCTGAGTGCTGTGCTTAGCGAAAAAGCGCCCCTTCAGAAAAAAGTTACCGCCCTCCAAGACACCCTAAATCGTTGGAAGAAACGTTACGAGGGGCGCTTGCAGGGCTTCTCGCAAGGGCGAGCGGTGCTCTTGGTTACCTACTGGAGCCCACAGAAGGAGGTTCTGCCCCTCACCGTAGAGCTCAGCGGAGCCGGGGCGAGCTGGCAACTTCGGTACCGGGTTCGGGCTCTGCCTGCTGTGCAGAGAGTACTTTTTCAGCGCTGGGCTGAAGTTTCTAATCTCTCTGGAGAAGACTGGAAAAATCTCTCACTCACGCTCTCCTCGGCCCGCCCCTCTCAGGCGGGGGCTATGCCACCTTTTATGCCATGGTATGTAGATGTGGCCCTATCCCTTTTACCAGGGGGAAGGTACAAGGCCGCAAGATTACAGGCGGAGGCAGCCGAGTCGCCCGATGGAGCCACTGAAGATTCTGATAACGAACCCCAAGAGGCGGAAACCCTCTCTTCGCCGCTTCCTGCGGTCGCAGAGCAGACCCTCTCCCGCACCTATGAGCTGGGGCCGCAGACGATCTTGGCGGGGCGTCGCGCTACGCAGTTTTTCCTCCGAGAAGACACCCTTGGTGCTTCTTTCCAGTTTTTCTGGAACGCTCCCGTAGAAAACCGAGCGTATTTGCGGGCGGCTTTGCCCTTGGGGAGCTTCGCCCTCTGGGAAGCCGGCCCCGCCACCTTAGAAGTAGAAGGGCAAGAGGTAGCTCGCCTCTCCTGGCCCCCTGCTTACGAGGGCGATACCGTCTGGCTAGACCTCGGCCCCACCCAGCGCATCCAGCTGCGCCGCACCGAAACCCTCAACCGAAAAGACAACCGGCTGACCGGCAGCAGCGTGCATCATCAATTTGCCTACAGCCTACAAGTCTCTCACGCCTACCCTACCCCTATCCGACTCATCGTCTGGGAACGCATACCGATAAGCCGCTCCTCCGATATCAAAGTAGAGCTGCAAGACAGTGGCGGCGCCAGCTTTGACCCCGAAAAAGGCCAACTGCGCTGGGAATTTACCTTAGAGCCGGGACAGACCTGGGAACGCTCCTTCCGCTTTGTAGTCAAGTATCCGAAACAAAAACCTATCATCGGCCTGTGAAATCCGTAGCCCTTTTAGGTGTAGGCAGGTGGGGGCGAAACCTTCTGCGGATTCTCCACCAGCGCAATGTCCTCAGTAAGGTTTGGACACGTTCCCTCAAAGCCCACACCGAGCACCGAGAGGCCTATCCCGAGCTTTGCTGGACAGATAAGCTATCTGATATTTGGGAGGACTCTGCCATTGGGGCCGTAGTGATTGCTACCCCTGCTGAGAGTCATCCCGCTCTGATTGAAGCGGCCCTCCACGCCGATAAGGATGTCTTTTGCGAAAAGCCCGTAGCCTTTTCTGCGCACGAGTTACGCCGTTTGGCGGAGCTAGCCCACAGCCGAGGGAAGTTGCTCATGGGCGGTCATATTCTCCACTACCATCCGGGGGTGGAGGAAATTCGGCGGCGCTTGGCAGCTGGAGAGCTGGGAAAGCTACTAGCTGTGTACAGCGAACGCACAGGCATGGGGCGCTTCCCCCTTTCAGAAAACGCACTATGGGGCTTAGCTATCCATGACCTTGGGCTATGGGTAGAGCTGCTCGGCACGCCGATCCAGGCCCAAGCGACCGCTCA
>CALKJV010000063.1 GCA_937995505.1 uncultured Bacteroidia bacterium
TAGCTACCGTCCGAGCGCCCCATGCGAGAAAAAGTCTCGGGAATCTGTACTCGGAAGGGGGTTTCAAGGGTTATAGTACGGCCAGGTAAAAGCGGCTCGGGCAATGGCAGCCATACCACATCTGGGGCATGCCGAAGCAGAATAAGGCTATAGCCGGGGGCAGGCTTAGGGCCTGCAGTAGCCGGCTGCGGCCGTACAGCTACTCCCCCTACCTGAAAGTCCAGACTATCCGTGAACCCCCGCTCCTCCGCCTTAGCAAAGTAAAATCGGCTACTTCCTGAAATGCGTTTTTGCCGGTCATACGCCGTACCTCGTCGGCTATAAGCGTTGGGCCAAAGGTGTATGTACAGCCCTGGTAAGGTGTCCGGGCTGCGATTGGTATACTCCATACGAACGTACCCGCGCAGGAGGTGCTTAGCAGGGTCTAAGGCAACCCGGATGAAGTATCGAACCTCCTGCTGGAAGTACGGCTTCTGCGCCAGCACCAGGGCCGGAAAAAGCCAAAGCCATCGCATGGGCGCAAAAGTAGCCGCTTTGGTAGGTCGTGAATACCGTTTTTTGTGTTTCTTTGGCTATGCCTGTGCGTGTGCGCACCGCTCCACCTGGTGAGCGTAAGCTAAGTTGGTGGGAGAAATTACACTTCCCTGCGATTTTCTCGGGAATGGCTTATACGCTGGGGCGCATGTTCAAAAAGCGCTTCACGGTGCAGTATCCTGAAGAGTCGGTAGCAGCGGCGTTAGGGCCTGAGTTTCGGGGGCGGCCGGTGCTCGTGGTGGAAAACGGCAAGGAACGCTGCGTGGCCTGCGGCCTATGTGCGCGAGTTTGCCCGCCCTTTGCTATCCATATGCAGGCAGCTGAGACCGATGACCCCAAAGAACGCTACCCGGCCGTCTTTGAGATCAACATGCTGCGCTGCATCTACTGCGGCCTATGTGAGGAAGTTTGCCCCGAAGAAGCGATTGTCATGAGCCCTGAGTACGACTTTGTCTTTCGCAGTAGGGAAGGCGCTATCTACACGAAAGAACGCCTACTCGTAGACAAAAAAGACTTAGAACCTCGCCTCAAGTGGCTAGACTCTATGCGCAACCCGCAATTTGGCAAACGGTTCCGCTTCCGGGTCAGCAATAATATTCATGCCGTAAAAGCTCGTGGCATGGTAGTAGAAGGGGATGAGGCGGTTTCCTGAGCAGTGGGACCCTGCCCGCAAGCAGTTTATTGCGGCGACGCCGGAGGAGACCGTTCGCCAAGCTCTCCTGAAGTACTTGCTTGAAAAGGGCTATCCCCTCAGTGCTATACAGATGGAGTACGCCGTACAGGGTGGGCGTTTTGATGTAGCGGTAAGTGCGCCAGACGGCTCGCTATGGCTTTTAGCTGAATGCAAGGCGGCTTCTCGTACCTACTCTCCCGAGGCCCTCTGGCGAAAGGCCTTCACTCAACTACGCCGATATCAGCAGGCCCTACCTCCCGTACACCACCTCGCCATAGCTATTGGGCCCAGCGTATGGTGTTGGGAGGTGAAAACGGGCACGCTTCTGTCTGAGGTGCCTTCCTACCCTATATGAGGCAAGGAGAGCTGTATTTACTTTTTGCGGAGGCGGTGGAGGGTGCAGTACCTGAGCCGCTCCCCCCTCTCCTTGCGCAGGAGACTATTGAACGCAGCCTCTGGAATGCCCAAGAGAAAGCCATCTTGCGCTTGCATGTAGCGCATTGGCGGTGGACCTTCTCGCTGGAGCCAGATCCCATAGAAGCTTTTTTAGCGGTCTACCGGCAGGCAGCTCACTTACCCGGCTTAGTCGGCATCGCCAATCCCGTAGCTCATACGGCGCATACCGCTCGTTGGGTGCATAGAATGTTTTCCGATGGGCTGGAGGCGATAGCTCGGGAGACACCGCCTCTGCATTTATGGACAGGTTTGCTCCCCGTAGAGGTAGAGCTCAGCTTAGCCGACCTTTTGGCAGAACGCACGACGGCCTTATGGCTACGCACAGCGGGCTATGAGCAGTTTGGCGTACCTAATCTCGCCCACCCTCTCAAAGACCTGAGAGAGACAGGATGGGTCCATTCGCTTTTTGAGCTGCTTTTTGACTGGATGTACTTTCAGAAGCGGGCCCTGGAGGCCGGCGACGCGATAGAAGTGCCCGAACGCGGCCGATACTTAATAGAGTCCTTTGCACCGGGTGTGCTTGCGCTGATAGAGTGGAAAGGCGAGACAGAAAATGCTTGAGGTGCCTTTCCACTGCCCGTCAATCTCTTCTCGGGAGGAAGCGTATCTTTTGCAGGCTCTACGGGAGTGCTATTGGGGGGGAGGCCGCTGGGTAGAGCGGTTAGAGTCGCATCTAAGCCACTTATATGGCCGGCCCGCCGTAGTCGTAAGCTCTGGCACGGCGGCGCTTCACCTCGCGCTTACCCTTCTCTTGGGAGAAGGCGGGGGTGAGGTGATTGTCCCTACCTGGACTTTCACCGCTACGGCGTCTGAAGTAGTGCATGCGGGGGGCGTGCCCGTGCTGGCGGATGTAGGCGCTTCGCTCCACCTTACCGCCGAAACCCTAGAACCCCTTCTCACCCCCCGTACCCGAGGTATCATCGTGATGCACTACGCCGGCGAAGCTGCGCCCATGGAGGAGCTCGTGGAGCTATGCCAGCAGAAAGGCCTCTGGCTTTTAGAGGATACTTGTCACGCCGTACCCGCCTACTATAGAGGTCAGCTGTGCGGAACCTTCGGAGCGGCGGCGACTTTGAGCTTTCATGCCACTAAGCCTATCGCTGCCGGCCAGGGGGGAGCTATTTTCTTTGCGGACGCTCTTTTGGCTGAGCAGGCCCAGCAGCTGCGCCAACACGGTATCCGACGCCCGCCGGAGGCGCCTTGGCTATATGAAGTAGAGGCGTTGGGGTACAACTACATGCTTTCGGACTTTCAAGCGGCGGTAGCGCTTGCGCAAGCGGAGAGGCTTTCTGAGACTTGGCAGGCGCGCCGTCACCTGGCTGAGGTCTATCAAGAAGCCCTTGCCGACCTACCCTCGCTGAGCTTGTATCCTGTGCGAGAGGCTGCAGCTTCTGGCTGGCATCTTTTTCCGGTTTTTTGGCGGGGGGCCTCGGTAGGGCAGCGCGATGCACTCATCAGGCGCATGCGAGCCCGGGGGTTCGCTTTGAGCCTCCATTATAAGCCCCTCCACCTCCATGCCGCCTACCGACCGTACGTGCGGCCAGGGCAGACCTTCCCTCAAGCCGAACGGGCTTATGCCGAAATTTTCTCCCTCCCCCTCTGGCCAGACCTTACCCCCACAAAAGCCCACCAGCTCGCAGAGGCCTTGAGGCAGGAACTAGCCACTCTCACTCGCTGAGGTAAGCCCGGGATACCCTCCTTGCCGTGCGCTCAGAGTATCTGCTTTGCGCACCCGGGAGGATTCGAACCCCCAACCGCCAGATCCGTAGTCTGGTGCTCTAATCCAATTGAGCTACGGGTGCTTGAAGCGGGGCAAAGATACGGAAAAACTTGCAATTGCAAGTCCTTCCCTCTCGCTCCCTACCGCCTATGCTTGGCTATCGCTTGATTTGGAGGACGGAGAGGTTGCGTTCCTCTATCTCAAAGGTACCTCCGTTTACCCCAAAGCTATTTCCATACAGCTCCAGCCGATAGTAGTAGGTAACCCCGGGGCTGAGGTTTAGGTCTACATAGCTTACGGATGTGCTCATGTTGAAGCCACTGGTAGTGTTGCCACCGATACCGCTTGGGAAGCGCAGAGCGCAGATCCCTGAGCCGTACGTCAAGACAGTAGAATTGACTGTAAAAGCTGCGTCCTCTGCTCTGCGTAGAATGAGAAAGTAACCGGCAAGGGCGTGATTTCCCGTCATGGTAGTGTTATTTGCTACCCGAGCGAAACCCGTGATAAGTACCCCGCTATGGTTTATGCCGCTACCATCGGGGATAGTAATAGAGACGGTCGTGCCGTTAATAGGGGCATAAGTGGCGTTGTAAGGGATGCTTTGAGCAGTAGGTGGGAAGGTGACATTTGACCCAGTGATTTCCTGGTTGACAAAGTCCCCCACAAACCGAACATCCCCTACTACATGGAGCTGGTGAGCGGGG
>CALKJV010000064.1 GCA_937995505.1 uncultured Bacteroidia bacterium
TAGCGCCACAAAAAAGTTTATCAGCCCCCGATTGCTGAAAAACCGATAGCCTATGGCTTCTGTAAGGCCCCACCCTTCCGTAAGCCGATCTAAGCCTTTGAGGTACTCCCCTTCTAAAAGAGGCAGACGCTCACTGCGCGCTTTATCAATTAAGATGCGATGCGAAAGGTACCCAACCCCTATCTCAATAAAGGGGCCACAATTGGGATTTTGCCCAGGCAAGCGCAAACGAGGAAATATCTTCCCTAAGCGCAGCGTGGCATTCCACCCGCGCTGGCGCAAATTTGGGGTAAAGACGCGGCCATTCTCATCAATAAATGCCAAAAGCCCCCCACTTCGCAAGCTTGGCAGCAAGATGGACTGCAAAAAGTCAGGCTCTTTCACTTTATCTCCGAAGAGCCCTCCGCCTTGCAGCGCGACATATAGGTGGCTTTTGAACTTATAGGCAGCTTCTGCACTAAGCAGGTTACTCCATCCAAAGCGCCGAGCCAGGTCAGCCCCTGGGGCGTATCCTCCATACCCCGCAGATAATAAAAAAAAGTGTACCGCCGAATCGCGGATACTTTGCTGCGCCCAAACCAGAGAGAGGAGTATACCAGCCCAACGCACGCAATGCTATACTTTTGCGCAAAGATACGCTATGCAAATCGCAGTAATCGGTGTCGGGTATGTGGGGCTTGTAACCGCCGCAGGCCTTGCCGAAAGTGGCAATACCGTAGTAGGATACGACATAGACGCTGCAAAGATTGCTAAACTTCGCCGGGGGGAAGCCCCCATCTATGAGCCAGGCTTAGACCGCCTCCTAGCGAGGAACCTACAAGAGCAGCGATTGTTTTTCACGGATGAGCTGCAAGAGGCACTAGAAAAAGCGGAACTCCTCTTTCTAGCACTGCCTACCCCCTCCACAGAAAAGGGAGAAGCGGACTTATCGTATGTCTTTGCTGCGGCGGAGGCTATTGCGAAAGCCCTAGGCCAACGCTCGGCAGCTAATAGTCACCCGCTTATCGTCGTAAGCAAAAGCACTGTACCCGTAGGCACGGCACGGCGCCTACAACGGTTTTTTGAGGAAAGGCTACCTGGGGTTGTACGCGTGGCTTCTAATCCAGAGTTTCTGCGCGAAGGCTATGCCGTAGAAGACTTTCTCAAGCCCGACCGGGTCGTCATCGGCGTAGCAGACCCCCTAGTAGGAGAAAAGCTTCGCCAGCTCTACCTCCCCTACACCCGCCAAGGCAACCCCATCTACATCATGGACTGGGAAAGCGCTGAACTCACCAAATACGCTGCCAATGCCTTCTTAGCGGTGCGCATCAGCTTCATGAATGAGCTAGCGCAGCTGTGCGAGCGCGTAGGGGCAAATATTGACTGGGTACGCCTCGGCATGGGGGCAGACAGTCGCATCGGAAGGCGGTACCTTTTCGCAGGAGTGGGCTATGGCGGCTCTTGCTTCCCGAAGGATACTCGCGCATTAGCCGCTACCGCCCGAGCTGCGGGCCTAAACCTCCACCTCGTAGAATCTACCATCGCCATCAATGCCCAGCAGCGCCGATTTTTCTGGGAGAAAATTGAGAGTTATTACCGAGGCCTACTCCGAGGTCGGCGACTGGCTGTCTGGGGAGTCGCTTTCAAGCCCGATACCGATGATATCCGCGAAGCCCCTGCCTTGGATATCTTGGAATGGCTTCTCCAGGCCGGCGCTCACGTACAGGTATTTGACCCAGTAGCCTTACCCAACCTCCAACGCAGCCACCCTGACTGGCCCCTCACCTACGCCCAAAATGCCTACGAGGCCTTACAGGGCGCAGAAGGGCTCATTATCCTAACCGAATGGGCAGAGTTTCGCCAGCCCGACTGGCAGCGACTCCGCTCCGCCATGAAACACCCTGTGATCTTTGACGGCCGAAACCTCTATGAGCTAAGCGAAGCCGAAAACCACAAAATTGACTACTTCTCCATCGGGCGCCCTGCCGTGTACGCCTATTCCCATGCTACCGCTTCGTGAGATTTTACCCACACAGGCGGCGCTGTATAGCGTAACTGAACGCCAACTCCCCTCTGAAAGACCTCCGCTCCTGGTAGTTGACCCGGTTGAACCCTCTACGGGCTTGCTGCTAGAGGACATAGAGCTTATTTTACTAGAAGCCCGCCTCCAGCTACCCGACACTTATTTAGGCTTGCACCTGACCTACTGGCCAGCGGCTTTCGCCTATGGAGAGGCGTGGGGCCTGGACTTTCTCCTCTACCATGAGCCCACCTTTCAAACTGTGCAAGGATATACTGTAGAGGGACCTTTCTTAGAGCGCATAGGAGACTGGGCTCCTCCCCCACCTTGGAAACTCCTTAGTCCCACCTACCGCCCTACCCTCTCTCAGGTGGAAAAGCTAAATGCCTTCCTCCATGCCCTCAGCTCCCTACGAGAAGCCGTAAGCGCACAGCCTGAACAGAGCAGCCTTTTACGAACCCAAGGCCCTTCCAAAACTTACCTACACCTCTCTCTACCTGACCTGCAAGCTCATGTGGCTACTTTACGGGGCTAATGGCACCTCCGGGCGCTTGCTACTTGACATCTGGCAGAAAGCCTGGGCCGACCTGCCCCCGCCCCTCTTAGCGGGCAGAGATCCCATAGCCCTCAAGGCCCTCGGCGAAGAGTATGGCTTACCCTTCCAGGTTTTTTCACTGGAGCAGCTTGCAGCGGTGTCCTTACCCGCAGAGGTGCAGCTAATTGTGAATTTCGCTGGCCCGTATGCCCACACCGCTCAACCCTGGCTCACTTTCTGCTTAGGAAGAGGCTTAGCCTACTTAGACATCTGTGGAGAGTGGCCCGTACTGAAAGAGCACTACGAGGCCGAGGCGTCGTACCGCCAAGCCC
>CALKJV010000065.1 GCA_937995505.1 uncultured Bacteroidia bacterium
TGCACATCATCGTGTTCCTCCAGCTGCTCAATAAGGCGTAGGGCTTTTTGGGCCTCCTCCCAGCTGAGCTGCACGTAAGAGTTAGGAACCCAGGCGAGGTGGGCTTCTTCTGCTTCTATGCCGAGCCGCTCAAAAGCTTCCTGCATGGCCCCAAAGTCTTCAAAGCTGCAGGTGACGATAGCGGCACCTTCGCCGAGCTCTACATCTTCGGCCCCAGCCTCAATCATCTGCTCTAAGAAGCGCTCTTCGTCAGCGATTTTTTCTGCTGGCACGGTAAAAACCCCTTTACGAGTAAAGAGGTACGACACAGCGCCGGAGGTGGCCAAGCTCCCCCCACCCCGCGTAAAGAGGGTACGCAGCTGGGAAACCGTGCGATTGGTATTATCGGTCATGGCCTCAATGAGCACAGCTACGCCGCCAGGCGCATAGCCTTCGTATAGCACTTCTGTGTACGACTCGCTCCCGGAATCCCCCTTGGAAATAGCGCGCTCAATGATGTCTTTGGGCATATTGGCGCGACGGGCGTTTTGGATAGCCAGTCGCAGTCGGGGGTTGAAGTCAGGATTAGAGCCGCCTTCGCGAGCAGCGACGGTTATCTCTCGTACTAGGCGGGTAAAGAGCGCACCCCGCTTCGCATCTACCACCGCTTTCTTACGCTTGATTTGTGCCCACTTACTGTGGCCAGCCATACTACAAAGGTAAAACATCTGGCAGGCACTGTCGCAGTTTCCGTGTACTTTTGTTGTATGACAGAGCGCCTACTTGCCCACATCCAGGCAGAGCTAAAAGAGATTCGTGCGGCCGGTTTGTACAAAGCCGAGCGCCTCATTGACTCTCCGCAAGGGGTGGAGATTACCTTAGAGGGGGGACGAAAGGTCCTCAACTTTTGCGCAAATAACTACCTCGGCTTAGCGGGTCATCCCCGCGTAATAGAAGCAGCCCACCGAGCGCTGGACCGCTGGGGCTATGGGATGGCTTCGGTACGCTTCATCTGCGGTACGCAAACTATCCATCGGAAGTTAGAAAAAACCATAGCCGAGTTTCTGCATTGTGAAGATGCTATCTTATACGCCGCTTGCTTTGACGCCAATGGGGGAATTTTTGAGCCTTTTTTTGGGCCGGAGGATGCTATCATTTCCGATGCCCTCAATCACGCAAGCCTTATTGACGGCATTCGCCTTACCAAGGCGCGCCGATATGTGTATGCCCACGGCGACTTAGCTGACTTAGAAGCTAAGCTCCAAGAAGCGAAAGATGCCCGCTTCCGAGCTATTGTGACGGACGGGGTTTTTTCTATGGATGGGGATTATGCCCCGCTGCCAGGGATCGTAGAGCTGGCGCGTCGGTACGATGCAGTGGTGATTGTAGATGACTCGCATGCGACAGGCTTTGTGGGGCCGACCGGACGCGGCACCGCAGAGAAATTTGGACTTCTGGGGCAGATAGACTTTATCACGGGCACCTTAGGAAAAGCCCTCGGCGGATCCATGGGCGGGTTTGTCGCAGGACCCGCTGCCCTTATTGAGTATTTGCGCCAACGCTCCCGCCCCTACCTTTTCTCAAACTCCCTCAGCCCTGTCATCGTAGGGACTGCGCTGGAGATTTTCTCCTGGCTCTCTGAGACCACTGAGCTGCGCGACCGCTTAGAGGAAAACACGCGCTACTTCCGCCAGCGCATGACCGAAGCCGGCTTTGACATCAAACCTGGCGACCACCCCATTGTGCCTATCATGCTTTATGATGCTCCTTTGGCTCACCGTTTCGCCGATGCCCTGCTAGAAGAGGGCATTTATGTGATTGGCTTCTCTTACCCCGTCGTACCCAAAGGCCAAGCCCGCATCCGAGTACAGCTCAGCGCCGCTCACACCCGCGAGCACATTGATAAGGCGGTAGAAGCTTTTACGACCGTGGGGCAGCGCCTCGGCCTCCTGAAAAAGCCCGTCTCATGAACCTAAAACGCCTCCTCTGGCTCCTCGGCGGCTTCGCATTATGGGCACAAGACGATCCCTCTGAGGCTCCCTCTCGCTTCCCCCAGTACACTTACCCTGTCCTCAAGGTTTTCCCCCTTTCCCTGGTAGATCCCTTCCAATACACCCTCCATGTAGGGCTGGAATTTCCCATGCACAGCACCAGTAGCCTGCAGCTGGAAGGAGGCTGGGTCTTTGGCTCCTTAGATAACCCCGATGCTTACAATACGCTCCAAGAAGGCTATGCCCAGCAGGGCTTCAAAGCGCGCCTTCAGTGGCGCGAGTACTTTTCAGAAAGCCCCCCTAAGAAGCCTACTTACACGCGTACAGGGGGTTATTTCGCCGTGCAGGGGGGCTTCCAATACTATCGGCAGCAGCTAGGGCGCATTGATACGAGCTTTCTTTCTCCTTCTCCTTCGCCTCCGCCTGATGTAGAGTATGAGCGCGTTATTTCAGCTTTTAGCGTAAGCTTTTTGCTGGGCTATCAAGGGCAGGTCGGCGGACGGTTTGTGATAGACTTTTACACGGGTCTGGGGGCTCGCTACAGTCAGCACCGCTGGGAACCCCTCAAGCCTTCCGCACGCCCTCTGGACCTCACGCCCGTGGGCGATCTCATCGTACGCCCCGGGGGACGCCCCATTGTGCATATGGGCTTCAGTATGGGGTGGATTCTGCGATAGAAATTTCCTATCTTTGCCTCTGTGCAAAGGGTAAGGCTCGTGCTATACTGCACAAGTCTGATAGCTTGTGCAGCTGCCCAGTCCAGTGAAGCAGGCCGACCCGTGCTTAAATTTTTCCCACTTTCCTTGGCTGATCCTTTTCAGATGGCCCTTCATGTGGGAGCCGAAGTGCCAATAGCCTCGCCCAGCAGCCTCCAAGGAGAAGCAGCCCTGGTATTTGGTCAGCTGGAAGAGGAGGCCCAAAAAGCCGAAAACCTTCTCGGCTGGAAGGTCCGAGGTCAGTGGCGCCTGTACTTCGCTTCGCCGGCCTCTGGCACCCACAGAACCTCCACAGGGGGCTATATAGCCCTCCAGCCCGGCTATCAGTACTACCAATACAATGTCTCTCGCGAGGTCGCTGACTCTACCCTTACAAACTACATCCGCCTTACCTACACTCGCCGTATCCACGGCTTTAGCATGAGCTTTCTACTGGGGTATCAGGCTCAGGTAGGCCAGCACTTAGCCATAGATGTGTACGGGGGCGTCGGGATTCGGAGCACAAGGCACTACTGGAAGCCCGGAGACCCTGGATATGGGGGCATCTTCGGAGACAATCCCATCGGGGATATTATTCTGCGGCCGGGCCTGCGACCGATTCCGAGATTCGGCGTAGCGGTGGGATGGATACCCTGACAGCCCCTCTACGAAACCCTATCCAAAGCAAAAGCTAAGCAAATGTTGTGAGAAGTTAGCGGCTCTCCTTCTCTGCCAGGCCCGTCTCTCCGCCTTATCCCTTACCTTTGCTCCCTGTGAAGGTTCCTACCTCGCCCACGATAGGTGTAGTGGGCCTTGGCTATGTAGGCTTGCCGGTGGCGGTTGCGTTCTCGCGGCACTACCCCGTACTTGGCTATGACATTTCCGCTACCCGCATCCAAGAGCTCCAGCGCGGCTACGATAGAAACTATGAGTTTCCCCCAGAAGCCCTTCTTAGGGAGTCGCTCCTCTTCACGAACTCCTTAGAGCGGCTCAAGGAAGCGAATTTTTTCATCGTAGCGGTTCCTACGCCTATTGATGGATATAAGGTACCTGACCTCGAGCCGCTGCGTAAAGCCAGCGAAGCCCTCGCCCAAGTGCTCAAGCCCGGTGACACGGTAGTTTATGAGAGTACCGTCTATCCCGGCTGCACCGAAGAGGTGTGTTTACCTATTTTAGAGCGAAGTGGGCTTAAGGCAGGGCGGGACTTTCACTTAGGCTATTCGCCCGAACGCATCAATCCCGGCGACCCTGCCCATCCCCTACCTAAGATCACCAAAATCGTCTCCGGCCTTACCCCAGAAGCCTTAGAACACATCGCAAAAGTCTACGAACCTGTGATAGAAGCCGGCCTTCACCGTGCACCTTCTATCCGAGTCGCGGAAGCCGCTAAGGTTATTGAAAATACCCAGCGCGACCTTAATATCGCCCTCATCAATGAGCTCGCTATGCTTTTCCAAGAAATGGGCCTCAGCGTATATGACGTTTTAGAAGCGGCGGGCACCAAATGGAACTTTCACCGCTATACGCCAGGGCTTGTAGGGGGGCACTGTATCGGAGTGGACCCCTATTACCTTACCTATAAAGCCACAGCCATGAACTTCTACCCCCAAACTATCTTAGCAGGGCGGCGCATCAATGACCACTTCCCCCGATACATTGCTGAAAAAATCCTCCAAAAGCTTAGCCAAATGCACCGTTAT
>CALKJV010000066.1 GCA_937995505.1 uncultured Bacteroidia bacterium
ATCTTTCGGTCAGATACGATGTATCCCTCAGGCTGGTCGACGACGGGCTTAGCGCGATGGGTGGGACAGAGTACCGAACGAGCGTACTTTTTACGCTATCGGGGGGGGCGTTTGCGCTTGGGAGAAGTGCCCCTGTCTGCCTTATGGCAGCCTGGAGCAGTATTTCCCTCGCTTTTGGCGGCGGAGGTTGTGCAGTTTCGGCTACAGCGACGAGCCGGGTATCTCGCTTACTATCGGTCGCCCAATCCCTCCCCTCCAGAAGTAGCGCCCATAGACACTTCGCAGAGCGATACAGGCCGGACACAACGAGCTCCCTTCTACCTCTTTGACGAGGAAGTGAGCCGACCTACCCGCCGCCGTTCTAGAGCTTTCGCTCGCCAGGAGACTATCCGCACGGAAAAGCTCCTCCCCCTTCCAAAGCCGGTCGGTTCGGTGCCCTACCATTGGCTTCTATGGGAGCTGCAGACGGGGCCTGTTTTGCATCCTCTCATGCGCTTGGGTTGGCAAGTCCAGGCCAAAGCGCGCGACCCTCAGGCGGATCACGAATGGGCCTTCGTTTGGACACCGTATATTGACCTGCGCAGTTCGGAGCTGCAGCTGCGATACACTCGGTATCGGAGTTTATGGCGCCCTATGGTAGCCCTCACTCGCCAGAGTCACTTCTTCCCTGCGCGCCGATATGGGCGCACGCTGCGGGTTACGACTTGGCATGGCCAGTTAGGGGTCCGTTACAGCGTCTCTCCCTTTCTTTCGCTAGAGCTTTCTGCCTTGGGCATGCGAGCGGACCGGTATGATATGCAGCTAAGCGACTTCCAAGATGTATCTGGGCAAGCGACTTGGATAGGGGCTGGTACCAGGCTCACTTACCAGCAGCTAATTCACAGAGAATGGATGCCTTGGCGAGGTTGGCAAGGGAGTCTGCATGCCGAAGGGTACCGGCAGGGGGTGCAGTGGGGCTTCCCGCTGCTTTCACTCCAAGTAGAGCGGTTTCAGCCGCTGGGAAGGTTTGCCGTTTTGCAGCTCACTGGCTGGGGGGCAGCGGGGGGGCTGCGCGGGCGCTACTTTCTCTTAGGCGGGGTGCCAGATTGGGTTAACTACGAGTTCCAAAACCGAGCGCAAGTGCCTACTCTCGGGGATATGGGGGCTTACTTTCTGCACACGTACGTATCGCTGCCGGGCTTCCCCTATCAGGCTCGTAGGGGGCGAAATCTCCTCCACAGCTCTGCAGTGCTGCGCCTACCTCTTTTAGCGTGGAGTCCGCCCGCAGCCTTGCCTACCCGTCCTATCTATGGCTTAGAGTGGCAAATCGGCTACTATGTAGCCACGACCTGGACCCAGGGCAATCCTTTCTCTCAGAAAAACCCCATTGATGCAGAGTATATCTTTCGCCCCCCCCTTGTTATCTCGGTGCAAACGCTCAAATCCCCTTTTCTGATGAGCGTAGGTACGGGAATTCGTTTTTACATTATGCGCCTTCCGATAGGGATGAGTGTCTACTGGCCTATGGAGGAGGGGCGCCTGGGCAGAGCCCGATTTCTCGTGGGCTTCCAGATGGAGCGCTGAAGCTTGGTCTCGATCCGAGTAGGGCGAAGTTTCTAAGTTTTACTTACCTTCGCTTATATGTCGGGACTCAGGCGCGCTAGATGGTGGGGCATAGGTATAGCGCTTGCGTTGGGAAGCATTGGTGCTGCGTGGGGACTTTGGATGTATCAGCTGCTGATCGAGCCGCAAGGGCAGCGACAGCGTCTGGTGGAGGCCGAGCAGCAGGCGCTGCGGATAGAGGCCTTACTCTGGATTCATGAACTGCGCATACGTTCTTCTTTTATGGAGCGGGCGTATAGTCAGCCGCTTCCGCCCACCCTCTTGCGTCAAGCCGATTTACGAGGGGCGCTCAGGGCTTTAGAGACGCAGATGAACGCCGCTGGTCTTGGCAATACGCCCCTCCTGCGTGAACTTATCGAGCGGGTGCTACTCATAGAACGTAGGCATGCGGGCTGGCGACGAGCCCTTGAGCGCAGCGAACGCAAAGAAGATTACCAAATAGTCCTTGAGCAGTACATGAGCGAAGCTTCGGGTTTACTCAGCCCCGTCGAAACTGTCCTCCAACAGCTTCTCAAGTACTTGCAGGACCACAGGGCTCGGGTAGAAGCCACCCACCTGGCTCGCCTACAGCAGGCCCGTCTCGTCGGTGGTGTAGCGTTAGGGGTCTTTCTTTTAGGGGGGATTATTGGGCTCCTATTCGTTGGGCGTGCCGAGGAACGCCATCTACGGGAAGTCTTGCAGGCGGCGGCTCGAGGCGAAAAAGTTCCCGTCGCCTCTCATCCCTGGGCCCCGCTCGCTCAAGCGTACAATCAGCTCTTGCATCGGTGGCATTCGCTTATTTCTCTACTTGAAGCCCTTGGCCATCAGAAAGCTCCTATCGTATGGCAGGAACACCAGAAAGTCCTCGGAGCATCCCTCCCTCTTTTAGAAGGTATTTCCCAAAAAATCCAACAGCAATCTACAGAGCTTCAAAAAGCCACCGAAGAAGCCCGAAAGCTACAGCAGCAGCTGCAGGCTCGTGAAAAGCACTTCGCAGAGCAGGTAGAAGCCCTGCGGTTAGAAGTGGGCGCTTTTCAAAATTTAGTCCCTCTTGCTGAGCTGGATGCACAAGGAGCGTTTCTGTCTAAAAATGACCTTTTCTCTCAACTGCCGCAAGCTACCAGCTGGAAGCATGTACGGGAAATAAGCCCGACCCTGCAAGCCGTCGTGGAGAAGGGAGAGCCTCAACAAGGCCATGCACAAGCGCAGGAGGTAGAGTATGTTTATTACTACCTGCCGTACCGATTAGGGCGCCAGCAGAAAGCGCTCCTTTCCCTAGTGCCATTAGGGGATTTACCGAGGCGGCTTAAGGAAGCCGAGCGAGCACTTACCGCTGCGCAGCACCGCCTGCAAGAGGTAGAGGCTGCCCACATGCAGCTTCGCCAGCAGCAGCAGCGCCTGCAAGGCGAATACACCCAGGAAGTGGAGCGACTGCTGCGGCAGCGGCAGAGCTTACAGACCCTGCTTAAGCTGCCTGCGCTCCAGAAAGGAGATGTGCTGGCGGGGCTTTCTGCAATCACCGAAGTAGCCGCTACCCTCGACCCTGAAGCGCGCTATAGCTTTTGGGTTTTCGGAGAAAATCGGGAGACCTTGCACTGCTTAGAAGCATATGACCCTACGCTACTGATGCATTCCAATAGCGTAGATCTACCAGAAGAGGCGGCTCGGTGGGTACAAGAGCGGCTTGTAGCGACCCCAGTGGCGGGGCCACATTACCCTGAGGTGGCCCCCCTCCAGACCTACCTGAAAGAGCGCAAAACCCAAGGGCTATGGCTCTTCCCCTTGTCGCTGGATGAAGACGTTACAGGGGTTTTTTTCGTGGAACGGCTCTCGGATACCCCGCTTCCTGACATAGAATATCCTGCCCTGCTTGCGCGCGTTGCTTCCCTCCTCCTCCAGCAGGGACACCGTAAGCTCGTGGAAAGAGAACTTCTCTCCTACTTAGAGCAGGCCCAAGCCTTAGAAGAAGAGCTACGGCAAAACATTGAAGAGTTAGAAGCCTCTGCCGAGGAGATGCGGCGCACCCAGGCAGAGCTGCGTGGCCAAATTACCGCTCTCAACGCGGCCGCTATCGTCGCAGAAATCAATCCAGACGGTCGCATCATTTATGTAAATGACTCCTTTCTGCGGTCTTTTGGTTACAGTGCAGAGGATCTGCTTGGACAGCCCTACAGTCGGCTACGGCGTGGCGAGGAGGCTTCGCTTGTCCAGATGCTCTTTGAACGCCTCAAAAACGGTGAAACATGGCAAGAAGTCGTCTCCTATGCTACCCGCTTCGGCGAGGAACTCTGGCTACAGCAGACCCTTACCCCCGTGCGTCAAGTCAATGGCGAGATCTACAAATACATCTTGGTCGCTTTTGACATTACCCTTCAGAAACAGCAAGAAGCCGAGATTCACAATGCCCTCCTTTTAGCACGCGAGCAGGAGCAGCTGCTACGCGAAAACTCAGAGGAGCTGCGCAAAAGCAATGAAAATTATCGGGTCTCGCAGCTGCAGCTGACAGCCCAGCTGGAAGCGCTCAATAATGCAGCTTGGCTTTTTGAGACCGATAGTGAAGGTCGCCTCACTTACGTAACGCAGAGCCTCGCCGAATCCTTGGGGCACACAGAAGACCAAATGCTCGGTGCACACTACGGTACCCTGTTTTCTAATAGAACACCTATCGCTGTGCTCCAAGGGCACTGGCGCAGTATGCAATCCGGGCAGTTTTGGAAATCAGAGGTAGAACTCATCGGCTCTATGGGTCAAAGCTATTGGGCTATTATGTCTAGTACGCCTATTCTAGATCGAGCCCGAATGGATAAGCGTACCGCTGTCCTCAAAACGGTTAATGTGCTTTTTGACATCACGGAGCAGAAAGAGCAGGAGTTTCGCCTAAAAGAGCAGCAAAACGCCCTTTCGCTGCTTGCGGTAGAGCCGACTCTGCGGGAAGGGGATATTACGAAGGCTTTTCAGGTGATTGCGGATATTGGGATGCGTACGCTGCAGGCGTACCGAGTGAGTTTATGGCTATTTGAAGAGCCAGATATAGCCCGCTGTGTCGCCGTAGCTGAAAAAGAATCCCACTCTCATGCCGCCGGCACTACGGTAACACGCAGCCTATACCCGCTCTACTTTCAGAGCCTTGAGCGGGAGCAGGTGATAGCCGTAGTAGATGCCCTATCTGACCTGCGCACGCGTGAGTTAGCCCTTCCACTTTTCAAGCCCAATAACGTAGCTAGCGTGCTTGACGGCGTGATACGCGTAGGGGCTAAGAGTGTGGGGCTTATTAGCGTAGAGCACCGTTACACTCGGCGGGAGTGGCGTTTAGATGAGGTCAACTTCTTGCGGGCTTTGGCTGCCTCGGCGGCGTCGGTCATTGAGGAGGAGCAACAGGCCTACGCTCGCCGTCTCCAAGAAGCCTACAAACAGCTGGAGCAGCAAAAACACGAGCTGGAAGAGGCTATGCGCGACATTCGCGAGAGCATCCGCTACGCAAAGCGCATGCAAAAGAACATCCTGCCTATAGACCCACTCTTAGATCGGTATCTTGGTAAAGACAACTACTTCATTATCTGGCGGCCCCGAGACCGAAACGGCGTCGGCGGGGACTTTTACTGGTTCAGTGAGGTACAAGGTGAGTACTTTATTATTGTAGCCGACGGCACTGGCCATGGAGTTCCAGGGGCTTTCATGACCCTCATCGGAAGCATCCTCTTAGACCAAATCATCAATAAAAGCCGCATTCTTTCGCCTGCACAGATTCTCCATGATTTGCACATTGGCGTGCGGCAGGTCCTGCGTCAGGATGTGGAAGGCGAAGAAACTCCCTCTCGCGACGGGATGGATATAGCCCTCGTGCGCTACAACCCGAGAACCTTCCAGTTAGCCTATGCAGGGGCCAACCTCCCTCTCTACTACGTGCAAGGCACAGAGCTCAAGGAAATCAAGCCCGATAAAAAGTCTATCGGGGGAGAGCAGTTAGAAGAAGAGCGCTTTTTCAC
>CALKJV010000067.1 GCA_937995505.1 uncultured Bacteroidia bacterium
GCGCGTTTATTGATGACGGCAGTGCGCACCGCCTCGCCGAGATCCGACTGGCCCGAAGAAGCTCCCCCCGAGTTAATAAGCCCGACCCGCCCCATGTAGTTATTTACTACTTGGTAGCGGCACAGGTCTATCGGATGATCGGTCGTAAGCTTCTCGTAAACCTTGCTACTGGTCTTGCCAAATTTGAGCGCCGTATAGCCGCCGTTGTTTTCCGGCAGCTTCTGCTTGATGATGTCGGCTTGGAGGGTAGCGCCTAAGTGGTTAGCTTGCCCCGTCAGGTCGGCAGCGAGGTGATAGTCCTTATCGGCATTGAAGGCCTTATTGCGCAAATAGCACCATAAAATAGTCGCCATTCCCAGCTCGTGCGCATACGCAAAAGCTTCTGCAATCTCCTGGATTTGCCGGCCCGACTCTTCCGAACCGAAGTAAATAGTCGCCCCCACCGCTACAGCCCCCATGTCCCAAGCCTGCTTGACTGTGCCAAAGAGAATCTGGTCGTACTTATTGGGGTAAGTGAGGAGCTCGTTGTGGTTGATTTTGACAATGAAGGGGATCTTGTGGGCATACTTGCGAGCTACGCTCCCGAGCACCCCAAAAGTAGACGCAACGGCATTGCAGCCAGCTTCCAGTGCGAGGCGTACGATGTTTTCGGGGTCAAAGTAGATAGGATTGGGAGCGAAAGAAGCCCCAGCCGAATGCTCTATCCCCTGATCTACGGGTAGGATAGATACGTAGCCTGTTCCGGCCAGTGCCCCAGAGTTGAGAATCGTTTGGAGGTTACGCAAAACTTGGGGCGTACGATCACTGTGCACCCAGACTCTATCCAAAAAGTCTGGTCCTGGCAGGTGCAGCTGCTCCTTCGGCACCGTAGTGCAAGTATGGGTCAGAAGGCCCTCTGCCTCACTGCCCAAAAGGGCTACAATGTCATCAAACGACTGAACTTCTTTCAGAGCGACTGCGGTACTCATAGTGGTATTAGTTAGAGAGGGTTTCTTTGACAGCGAAGGCTTCTCGGAGGCGCTCTACCTGGTCTAAATTTTCCCAGGGGAAGGTCTGGACACTTCGGCGGTGGTGCGAAATCACTTCTTTCGGCCCTTCGGGGGTCTGCTCTACGGTACAGGTAGTTTGCATGTACTCCAAGGCCTCAGGCACCCTTCCGAAGTGCCCATAAGCGGCAGTGGGGCGGTAGATAGGCGCTCGCAGTTGTAGATGCTCAATGATAGCGGCGGGGCGCAAGTCAAAAAGCTGCAGAAGCCGCTGCCCAATCTCACTGTCGGAGAGGGGTACCCGAGCGGTACCGTAGGTATTTACATATATAGCCACAGGCCGAGCGATGCCGATAGCATAGGCCAGCTGAATAAGCACTTCCTCTGCGATGCCGGCGGCTACGAGGTTTTTCGCAATGTATCGGGCCATATAGGCGGCGCTGCGGTCGACTTTCGTGGGGTCCTTACCCGAAAAAGCTCCCCCCCCATGGGCAGCTCGGCCTCCGTAGGTATCTACGATGATTTTTCGGCCCGTAAGCCCTGTATCTGCATGCGGCCCCCCCAGCACAAATCGGCCTGTGGGATTGACAAAGAGGCGCATGCGCTGATCTACCATTTCTGGCGGCAGCACCCGTGGAAGGAGGATCGTCCGCACATCCTCCTCAATGCGCCGATGCATCGTGCGCCAATCCTCCGCAAACTCCTCATGCTGCGTAGAGAGCACCACCGTATCCACTCGCAGGGGCTTCCCATCGTCGGTGTACTCAATTGTGACTTGGCACTTGGCATCGGGGCGCAAGTAAGGCATGAGATGGGGCTCGTGCTTGCGAATATGGGCTAGCTCCCGCAGGATGCGATGGGCATACGCTATAGGGGCGGGCATAAATTCCTCTGTCTCGCGGCAAGCATAGCCAAACATCATTCCTTGGTCACCGGCTCCAAGGTCTAAGTCTATCCCCTGTCCGGAATTTACCCCCTGTGCGATATCGGGCGATTGCCGGTGAATAGTTACGATGACCCCACAGCTCTGCGCATCAAAGCGCAGCTCGGACCGGTTATAGCCGATATCTTGGATAACCTTGCGGGCTACTTCTTCGTAATCTATCTGTGCCCCTGAAGTAATCTCTCCGGCCAAAACCACGAGCCCTGTAGTCACGAGGGTTTCGCAAGCGACTCGGGCATACGGGTCATGTGCGAGGAGGGCATCTAAGATACCATCGGAGATCTGGTCAGCCACCTTATCGGGGTGCCCCTCGGCGACCGACTCGGAGGTGAAAAGGTACGGCATGGCGCAAATATGCACAAAAGGGCGCATCTTTGGGCAAATGGATGTGTTAGTTATCGGTTCGGGCGAGCGGCTCTCGGCCCTGATGCGGGGTGTAGGGGCTTCTTGGCAGGCCGACCTATGGGAATGGCCCAGTCAAGCCTCACCCGGATGGGGGGCTTACGATGTGATAGTAGACCTGGAGGCTGATGAACGGCCCTCCCCGGCCTTCTCCGTAGTAAGTAAAGCGCTGTGGGTGCTGGAAAGCGTGAAAAAACCCCTACACCGCCTACTACCCGACCGAAGCTGGGCCAGCCGCTGTGTGGGGATAAATCTCCTGCCCGGCTTCTGCGAACGGCCCCTCTTGGAGGCTACGGCAGTAGATGACTGGGCTTGGGAACGCTTCATAACCTGGCAGCCTCACGCTGTACGCGTGCCTGATACCGTAGGGCTCGTAAGCCCTCGCATCCTCGCGCTCATCCTCAATGAAGCTCTCCTCCTGCAAAGTGAAGCTCACTTACCCTTAGCAGACTTAGATACTGCGGTAAAGTTGGGCCTCAATTACCCTTACACCCTCAGCGAATGGGGCGATCGCATCGGCTGGCGCCATATTCGGGAGATTGTAGAAGCCCTTAGCCAGGAGTATGGGGCGGGCTACTACCCGATAGCTCCGTTGCTGCGAGGCATATAATGCAGCCGTACCCGCCGCTCAGGGCCTAAGTAGCGCCGAATCGCCTGATGTAAATGCTCTGCTCGTAGCGCCTCATAAGGGGCGAGGGGATCGGTGTACCATTCTGGATGGCCCGCCAGTACCGCATGCGTGAGCGCTAAACCCCGCCCCAAACTATGCTCTCGCTGCTTATGCAGGGAAAGGTACCGCTGCGGACGATAAATGGAGAGCACCTCCTCCATATTCTCCTCTAAAAGCTGGTGGAGGGCTGCTTGGAGCTCTTGCTCATAAGCTGCTACTCCTACCTTAGGGGGCAGGTAGGCCTCCATGATCCACAAGCCCCCTGCGTGAAACGACCACACATACGTATATATCCGAGAAGCGACACGCTTTTGATGTACGAGGCGCTGCACGAGAAAGCCCCCCTCAGAATCGCCCAAAAAGTCATCCAGAATATCTACCGCAGGAATATCTGGATGCTCCAAAGGCGGCAATCGGAAGGCCCACACTACAAGCGGTTGGGGTACTTCGCGCTCTACCACGACTAAGGTATCCGAGGGGAGAGGCAAGGTCTCAGTAGAAGGCAGTTCAGGTAGAGGCTGCGCTGCTTTGGGCCTGTCAAATAGCTGCACTACGGTTCCACTAAGCCCCTCATCAATGCCGCCTCCAGCTACGCAGAGCACGGCATGTTGCGGCGCATAGTAGCGGGTATAGTAGCCTACTACCGCCTCATACGGCATAGAGAGAATAGCCTCGGGCGTAGTACCGATTACCATGTGCTGGTAGGGATGCCCTGGAAAGGCCGCCGGCAAGAGAGAAAAAAATCGGTCTGCATAGGGGGGATTGAGATAGCGCTGGCGAAACTCCTCAGCTACTACGCTGCGCTGGAT
>CALKJV010000068.1 GCA_937995505.1 uncultured Bacteroidia bacterium
TTTCCGAGGAGGTTGGTACGGGCTGTAAGCGCTATCGGGGCCAGACGGAAGCTATCTGCCGCAAAGTTGTAGCTCGTACTGGCGCCTACGTTGTCTAAGAGGGTAAGGTACTTCATTTTGCGGCCGGTGGTATCGGAGAGGTCTTTGTAGCGAGCTTCAAAGAGGTTATTGAGGGCCAGTTGGAGGGCGCTTTGGCGGCCAGCAGGCGGACTTCCATAGAAACCCCATCCAATTGGATTGAAGGAGCGTTCTATCCCGTTCAAGACAAAGTGCTGGTAAAGCCCCCATTGCGGAGCGGAAAAGTCTGGCCGCCAGGCAAAGCCCACACTTGGAATAGCCGTATGCCGAAACGCTAATCCCCGCCGCCCCCGAAAGGTTCGCACCCCGTATAGCCGGGTAGAAAGGGTTACGCCTGCCCCGAAATCCCTTGCCGTCCTTGGCCGCCGAAGGCGTAGCCCTACCACTTGCCCTGCTGTATCCAAGCTGTACTCTACCTGCTCCCCGTAGAGGTACTCATTATAGGTGAGGGTAGGGGCCAGCTGGAGGTAGCGAAACACCGTGTAACCCGCTGCCACCTGCACAGAATGCCGCAGCCCCCACCGCAGCGTATCCCACATAATCGGCTGGAAAAGGAGACTTTCAGGCAGCTGGATAAGCCCCTGCGCATCCAGACGATACACATAGCCAATTTTCTCGTACCAGCGCGGGAGGCCGATGGCTTTTTTGCGCTGAAACGGAAAAACCCGATTCTGATACAACGCTATCACTGGCAGCTGAAAGCTCCAGGCTTTTTGAATGAGGTTTTGGGTATGCCCCGCAGAGAGCGTGAGCTGCCACGGCGAACCCGGAAAGCTCTTTTGTAGGGCGATACTAGACTGGAGGTTAGTAGACAGAAAGTCTGTGGCATTGTAGCTCTGTCGGCTCAGGAAGGTAGAGCTGCCCCCTTGTACATTAGCCGTGAGGCTAGCGGAGGGCGAAATCGTCTGCTGGTGCGCCCACCGCACAAAATACATCCGAGTCGCCTGATAATCAGGGTCTCCGGGTTCGTTGAAGGTCTGATATGCGTATTGCAGGGAGAGCGTGCCGTTATACCAGTAGCGTTTGCGATAGGTCCAGAGAAGCTCACTCCGAAAGCCCCCTCGGGTGAATATATCGTTTTCCAATCGGAGGTCCATGTATCGGTTAATGGCCCAGTAGTAGCCTAAGCCCCGCAGAAAGAACCCCCTATCTGCCGCCTGCCCGATGAAGGGGAAGATAAGGCCGGAGGTACGCCTATCCATCAGGGGCAGGTAGCCGAAGGGCGCAAATAATGGGAGGGGTACATCGCCCACGACCGCGTACAGGGGTCCGCTGACGATTTTTTCGCCAGGGTAGAGTTTCATGCGGGTAGAAGCAATGTAAAAGTGCGGGGGGTGCGCCGTGCAAGTCGTATAGTACGCTCCCGCAGCGTAAAAGGTGCCGTCGGGGTTGAGTTGGAGGGCTCGGCCAGCAAGCACTTCATCAGAGAGGTTTTGACGCATGCCGAAGATCTGGCCTCGCCGAGTGGTAATATCGTAACGCAGGCTATCCATTTCGTACTTGTCCTGCCCATAGTAAAAGACCGGAAGCTCTCGGAGCGAGTCCCCTTCCCATCGGCCGTAGCCGTAGAGGTAGCCTTTCTGCCAATCTAACCGAGCGAAGCCAGTCTCTAAGCGCAAAGCATCTTGGCGCACGCGTACCTGACGATACAGGCGCCCTTCGCCCTGCGCTATGTCAAAGGCGATAGAGTCGGCCGCTTCGTAAAAAAGCGTATCTACATTTGGGCTGCGCCGTGCTAAGGAGTCGCGCCAGGCTTCTGGCAATGAGTCGCGCCGAGGGCCTGGTACAAGCTGCGCATAGGCCACCGCCCCTATCGCTACAATGGCCCCAATTTTGCATATTTGCATGGGGTATGGGCAAAGGTAAAAGGCCAATTTTGCTTCTCTTGATTGGGGTAATAGGGAGTATGGGGCTGAGTTCCCTTCGCCTGCTCAAGCCAGCCCTGGTAGTGATAGATCCCGGCCATGGCGGCAAAGACCCCGGCGCCTCCGGCAAAGCCTACAAAGAAAAAGACATTACCCTCGCCGTATCCCTCAAGCTCGCAGACCTCCTCAAAAAAGACCCCCTCTTCCAAGTGCAATTGACCCGTTCCACGGATACTTTTGTGGAGTTAGCTACCCGCGCCGACATCGCCAATAAGGCCCATGCCAAGTTCTTTATTAGCGTCCACTGCAACGCTAACCCCAAAAAAGACATCCACGGCTCCGAAACCTACGCCCTCGGCGAACACAAATCCCAAGAAAACCTCAGCGTAGTGATGCGCGAAAATTCCGCTATCCTTTTAGAGGAAAATTACCAGCGCACTTACGACGGCTTTGACCCCAATTCGGAGGAAGCGTACATTATCTTCTCTCTCATGCAGCACGCTTTTCTCAAGCAGAGCCTGCGCTTAGCCAAAAAGATTGAAGATCAGCTTACGGAAAAGACCAAGCGCCCCAGCCGGGGGGTCAAGCAGGCGGGCTTTCTCGTGCTGTGGCGTACCAGCATGCCCGCGGTGCTGTGTGAGATTGGCTTCATCTCCAATGCCCAAGAAGAAAAATTTCTCGCCTCCGAAGCTGGCCAAACCTACATCGCCCAAGCTATCCACGAGGCCTTGCGTAGCTATGTCGCCGCAGGCATAGAGTAAGTATTTGCGTGCAGGAAGGAGAGGCTGTACCTTTGGCTATGCTTTGGCTGCAGACGCCCGCCGGTGAAGTAAGCCTCGCCACCCCTAAGCCCGTGGAGCTTACCTTGCTTGACTTCCTTTTCATGGGGGGATGGAGTATGGTTATCTTGGTGGCCTTAGCGGCGGTGGGGCTGTATATCTTTTTGGAAAGGTACCTACTTATTGCGAAGTACGACAAGGATCCAACTCCTTTTATGGAACAGGTAAAGGCCGCCATCAGACAAGGCGATGTACGGCGAGCCGAAGCCCTCTGCGTAGCTACGCCGACCCCTTTCGCTCGCATGGTAGGTAAAGGGATTAGTCGCCTGGGCTCCCCCCTCCCCGACATCACCGCCGCCGTCCAAAACCAAGGCAACTTAGAAATCCTCCAGCTAGAGAAGAACATTCCCTACCTCGCTACCATCGCCGCCCTCTCGCCTATGGTCGGCTTCCTCGGCACGGTAACCGGCATGATACAGGCCTTTATGAAGATCGCCCAACTCCAGGGCAACGTCAATCCCTCTGCCCTCGCCGACGGCATCTATGAAGCTATGATTACCACAGCAGCAGGCCTCATCGTGGCTATCCCCATGCACTTTGCCTACAATATCCTCGTCAACCGCGTGCAAAGCTTCATCCTAAAGATGGAAGTAGCTAGCATGAGCTTTTTAGATGTGCTGCAAGAACCCGTACGCTAAGCTATGTTTCGCCGCCGATTACAGCCTGCATCGGATTTCGCGCTGGCGAGCATTGCGGATATGGTATTTCTTCTGCTGATTTACTTCATGCTCACGGCGTCATTTGTCAGCCAAGCGGGGGTACAGGTAGAGTTACCCCAGGGCACTTCTGCCCGCCCCAGCCCCGCTCCCCACAGCATCACTATTACCGCAAAAGGCGAATGGTACTGGGACAATACTCGCGTTGAGAAGCGCAACTTAGAGGGATATGTGCGCGCTGCGCTCGCGGCTGCGGGTTCGGACCCGGCGAGCCGCACCATTACGCTACGCACCGACCGCACTGTGACCATGGAAGAGGTAGCTTATGCTATTTCCCTGATTGCCGAATATAAGGGCGGCGTCGTGATTGCCACTCGCCGCCCATGAGCACCCTTGCCCAAGAAGAGAGCCGAGCCCGCCGCCGCAGCTTGACGGTTTCGCTGGTTTTTTGGGTAGGGTTTTTCGTGCTTGCCTATCTCTGGGTACTGGTGCGAGGAACTATACCGCCAGAGGATGAAAATCCTTATGTAGTAGCCGGGCGAATTGACTTTGGTTACATGGAAACGCCGGGTTCGGCTACGCCTCGGCACACGGG
>CALKJV010000069.1 GCA_937995505.1 uncultured Bacteroidia bacterium
GCGTTACACGCTGGATCAGCTGAGCGCAGTAGATACATTTTTCCTGCGGGAGCGCAGCTCTAATCAGGGCCCCTCTTGGGAAGGGCAGCTGCAAGCCGACTACACTCGGCCCATGGGCACACACTGGAAGCTGGAGACGGGAGTTCGCCTCAACCTTCGCGGGCTGGGTACTGGATTCTTTTATGAGCGATACGACCGTTCGGCAGAGACTTTTCTGCTTCTACCAGGCCGTCAAGATACCCTCACCTATACCCAGTGGGTTCCGGCGGCGTATGCTTCGCTTGCGTGGGCGCGCGACCGTTGGCTTGTCAAAACCGGCCTCCGCTACGAGTATACGTACAACGATGCCCTCTTTTTGGGCGGGACTCTGCCCGTGCGTCAGCGCTACCAGAACCTTTTCCCTAACTTGCTTTTGAGCTACAGTCTCAAAGGGCTTTTCCCTTTGCAGCTAAGCTATAGTCAGCGGATTCGGCGCCCGTGGCTGCGAGAGCTCAATCCCTTCGTAGATGCGTCTGATCCTCGCAATATCCAGTACGGCAATCCCAATTTAGACCCCGAGCTTACCCATGCGCTGGAGCTGTCACTCTTTCCGTATGTGTCGCTCTTTGCTCGCTACACTTCACAGTCTGTAGAAGAGTACACCTTTGTGGACCAAGCGGGTATTACGCAGACTACGTTCCTCAATGCGGGGAAGCGGGGCTTTTACGGAGTGAATCTCTTTTGGCGGCGAACCTTCCTGCGAGATAAAATTACCCTCCAAGCCAATGGCGAGCTGGCGTGGGTAGATTTGCAGGCGGATTTAGGGCGGTATATCCAGCGCAACTCCGGCTGGCAGTATGCGGTACGAGGCTCCCTGCAATGGAAGCCCGCCTCCTCGTGGCTGGTGGAGCTTTCAGGCAACTATAATTCGCCCCGTGTATCGCTACAAGGGCTCCGACCCGTATTTATGTTTCAGGAGCTGGGGGTGCGTAAGATTTTCGCGGAGGGGCGCTGGTCCGTCGGCGCTATTCTCTACAATCCCTTCTATCAGTATCTGCGGTTTTACACGCGGCTTAGCGGGCCGGGATTTTTTCAGGAGAGTACGACGGGGGTGCCGTTCCGACTTTTTGGCGTGCAGGTGCGCTACCAGCGTACGAAGGCTGGCGAAAACTTCTGGCGGCGGCGCCGAAGCGGGGCTCCTTCTGGCGAAGAGGAGTGGTAGCTCTACGAAGAGTGGTAGCTCATACGAAGATATCCTGGGGGGGCTTTTCGCTTTTGTGGGGGTAGTCTAAGGTGTAGTGAAGTCCTCGGCTTTCTCGGCGTAGGGAAGCGCATTTGACGATTAGGTAAGCGATAGCGATGAGATTGCGCAGCTCAAAAAGCGCCCGAGAAGGGTAGGTATGCTCGTAGAAGGCTTCGGTTTCGTCGTACAGGAGGGCGATACGGCGGCGTGCCCGTTCTAAGCGGAAGTTGGAGCGCACGATGCCTACGTAGTTTCCCATGAGGGTACGCAGCTCTTGGAGGTTATGGCTAATCAGGACCAGCTCTTCGGGGTGGCGACTTCCGCGCGGATCCCAATCTGGCACATCTTCCCGCCAAGTGGTGGTTTCTAAAAGCTCTCGGCTATCCCGAGCGGCGCGGCGGGCAAAAACTACGGCTTCCAAGAGGGAGTTAGAGGCTAAGCGGTTAGATCCATGTAGGCCTGTGTAACTTGCTTCGCCGATGGCGTACAGCCGCTGAATAGAAGTGCGCCCCACTTGGTCGGTATCAATGCCGCCCACCATGTAGTGCGCAGCAGGCGCCACAGGAAGGAGGTCTTGAGTGGGGTCTAACCCTTTGCGCACGCAGTAAGCATAGATGGTAGGAAAATTTTCCGCAAAGTCTGAGAGGTGCCTGGCGTCTAAATAGACGAAAGGGGTGCCGGCGATTTTGGCTTCGGTGTCAATGGCTCGGGCTACGATGTCGCGCGGGGCTAAGTCTTCACGAGGGTCGTATTTGTGCATGAAGGGGCGGTGGTGTATAGGATCCACCAGCTTAGCGCCAGCGCCGCGCAGCGCTTCCGTCAGAAGAAAAGCAGGGCGTTTCTCAGGCTCGTATAGGGCGGTGGGATGGAACTGGTAGAATTCCATATTTGTAATGCGGGCCTTTGCGCGCAGTGCCATGGCTACCCCATCGCCTGTAGCGGTAAGGGGGTTGGTAGTGACGGGGTACACTTGGCCTGCGCCTCCCGACGCGATGACGGTAACTTTGGCGAGAATAGTCCAGATCTGGCCGGTCTTTTCCTCTAAGGCATAGACGCCGTAGCACTCAATGCCTGGATAACCGCGATTTACGTAGATGTCCAGGTGGTGCTGGGTAATGAGGTCCAAAGCGAAAAGGTTTTCCCGCAGCTGGATGCGGGGGTGGGCTTTTACGGCGGCGAGGAGACCCTGACTGATGGCGGCCCCGGTCGCATCGCGGCTGTGCAAGATGCGTGCATGAGAATGGCCGCCTTCTCGGGCCAGAAGCAGCTCACCCTGCTCATCCCGGTCAAACTCTACCCCATACTCCATCAGCTCGCGAATCGCCTCTGGGGCTTCTGCTATCGTACTGCGTACCACTTCTGCTCGGCAAAGCCCATCGCCAGCTACTAGCGTATCCTGTATATGCGCTTCAAAGCTGTCTCTGGAAGAAAAAACGCCGGCGATTCCACCCTGTGCATAGGTAGTATTGCTTTCCTGCGCTTCCTCTTTGGTGATGAGGAGGACTTCGCCATACTGGGCGGCCTTGAGGGCAAAGAATAGCCCCGCTACGCCCGTACCTATCACGAGGTAGTCGGTGTGCACTCGCATACAAGCCATGCTAACCTAATACTTTTGCAGCATGTGGGTATTCAAGGTGGGGGGCAGCTGCTTGCGCGATGCTGCAGGCATTTGCCACCTACCGACGGTCTTAGCGGCAGTACACGCAGACTCGCCCCGGCTTCTGGTGGTTTCCGCTATCGGCAAAACCACTAATCAGCTATTGGCCTTGGCCGAAGCTGCTGGCCGAAACGACCTCGGTGCTGCGCAAGAGCAGTACGAGCATATTCGCGGTATCCACCGAGAGATTGTACAGGGGCTCTTTACGCCGGCTTCGGCGGAGGGGATCTGGGGCCGATTAGAGGAGCGGTATTGGAAGCCTCTATGGCAGCGAGTACAGGCCCTTGCGCACCTTTCGGAAGAGGCTGGCCCTGCCACAGATGCAGTGTTGGTCTATGGGGAGCTGCTGAGCAGTGAAATCGCTACCGCGTACCTCCAAGCCCAGGGTTATCCAGTAGAATGGATGGACGCGCGCCGTCTCATCGTTACAGACGGAAGCTACCCCGAACCCACAGTGCTACAAGCCCCCAGCCAAGCCAATGTAGATGCCCAGCTTGTGCCTCTCTTTCGTACGCATCGGCTCGTGCTCACCCAAGGCTACATTGCTTCTGACCTGCGGCGGCGCAGCGTTACGCTCGGACGGGAAGGCTCAGACTACTCGGCAGCGCTTTTTGCGCAAATGTTGCGAGCGAAAGGCCTCATAGCGTGGAAAGATGTAGGGCGACTGTACAGCTCCGACCCGAAGCGCGACCCGAACGCTCAGCCCCTCACCGAGCTAAGCTACGCCCAAGCTGCTGAGATGACTTACTATGGGGCGCAGGTGCTGCATCCTCGTACCCTCAAGCCCTTGCGTGACGCTCGCATACCGTTGTATATCCGTTCGTATGCGGACCCCGCCGAAGAAGGTACCCTCGTCGCAGAGCGGTGGATAGAAACGCTACCGCCCATTCACACCGCTCGTCGGGGTCTGGCCCTCATAGAAGTGGAGAATGTAGATTTAGCGGGTCTCAACGCTGGTGAGCTCCTACACGGGCTGCAGGCGGAGGGCTTAGAGTCTTACTTTACACAGGGAGGCATACGAACGGCTGCTTTTGCCGTAGCAGGCCCTCAAGAAAGTATTGAACGCTGGCGGGCTACCCTACCCCCCGGGTGTGAAGTGCAGGTGCGCCAGCCCGTAACCCTTTACACGATTTTGTATCCGGACCCAGAGGCTTCTCTCGCTATTCCCAACGGACAGGCGCTGTACCTGCAGCGTATGCCCGAAAGGCTTCACTGGCTGGCCTATGAGGGCTAAGGTATACTTGGGGCTAGTAGGGCTTGTGTGGGCCCAAGGGACCCTTCCGACATTTCCGCCCCAAGCGAGCTCTGTGCGTTGGATCGCGCTACCTGAATACCTTCAGGCTGTTCGCCAAAATGCCCTTGCCGTCCGACAGGCGGGGGTTTCGCTTCGCCCTGCCCAGTGGGAGCTCTACCAAGCTCAGGCTAACTTCCTCCCCAGCCTCAATGCTAACGCCAGCGTAACCCAAAACTACGGCACGACCTTTGACCCCTTTGCTTTCGCACGGGTGCAGCAGACTACTACCTTTAGCTCGGTTTCCCTCTCAGCGAATTGGGTTTTATTTTCGGGTTTGGCGAATCATTATCTTTTGCGACAGGCGCGGGCTGGAGTCGGGTTGGCTTCCGCTTCCTATCGTAGGGCGCAGGTAGAGGTGCTAACCCAAGCACTTTTACAATTTGTGCAGACGGTGGGCGACTCTATCGGCTTAGTTCTGGCGCAGCAGCGGATAGAGCGGCTTCGGGTGCAGCTGGATCGGGTGACTGCCCAGCTGAAAGTAGGTCAAGTGCTACTTGCCGATAGTCTTTCCTTGGCGGCACAGATTGCGCGTGAAGAGTCGCAGTACCTGGCTTTGTACCATCGCCACCGAGAGAATAAACTCCTTCTCCTTCAGCTGATGGCGATGGAGCCTCTGCAGCCAGACTCAGTGGAGTTTGTACTGGGCGTAGAAGTAGCTGATTTAGGCCCGCTCTCCGAAGCAGAAGCCATTCAAAAGGCCTTAGACTTTGCGCCAGAGCTAGAGGAGGCCCGTTGGCGCGAGATTGTCCAGACTTATGCACTTCGCACGGCTCGAGCCGGGTATAGCCCTACCCTTGCCTTGAGCGCCTCTCTCCAGACCAACTACTCCTCTAATGCCGGAAACCTCCGCTTTGACCCCTTGCGGGGACTCATACGAGAGCCGCTTCCTTTTGAGCGGCAGGTGCGGGAAAATTTCAATCAGTTCGTCTCGCTCTCGCTCTCTGTACCGATATTTCAGCAGCTGCGGCGCCGCTCGCAGGTGGTACGGGCCGAAGCTAATCTCTCTAACGCCCAGCTTCAGACTTTCCAACAGCGCCTGGAGGTGACTCGTCGTACGCAGCAGGCGTACATGGCTTGGCAAAATGCGCTGGCGCAGGAAATGGCTGCGCGCCGCAGTGTAGAAGCTGCCGAAAGGGCCTTCCGCCAAGCCCGATTGCAGTACGAAAACGGCACCCTCCCGTACTGGAGCTTCCGAGAAGCTCTGCTTACTTACACGCAGGTCCAGGCCGAGTATGCCCAAGCTCGGCTTGACCTTACGCTGCGTACTTTACTTTTGGGGGCTTACATTGGCAGATACTCCCAGTTATGAAGAAGCTTCGCTGGATAGCGCTAATTGGTTTAGGAATACTTCTCCTCGGGCTTGGGCGGTGGGCCTGCGGCTCGCAAAAGGGCCTACTCGTAGAGGTAGATACGCTGCGTCGCCGCACGATACTGCCTTTTATCACCGAGACAGCGGTTATCCGACCAGTGGTGGAAGTACCTATAAGCCCCGATGTATCCGGGGAGGTGGTGCAGATTTATGTGAAAGAGGGAGACACCGTGCGAGCGGGCCAACTTCTTTTTACCATTCGGCCTGATAATTATCGTACGGTGCTTCTGCAAGTGCAAGCTGCGCTGGATGAAGCGCGGGCGCAGTACGCTGCGGCCCAAGCTAACCTTGCCCAGCAGCGGGCGGCCTTTTTGCAAGATTCATTAGCCTATGAGCGAGCCCGCCGCCTGTATGCAGAGCGTGCCATTTCAGAGTCCGAGTGGGATGCGGCGCGCATCCGCTATGCAGTCGCTCAAGCCCAGATCCGCAGCGGAGAGAGTTCTCTGCAAGCCGCCTACTACCGCATCCGCAGCACCGAAGCCAACCTTAGCCGAGCCCAGTTTGACTTCCAGCGTACTTCCGTTTATGCCTCTATGGATGGGGTTATCACGCGGCTACTCGTGCGCGTAGGGCAGCGGGTCGTAGGGGTCGGGCAAATGGCCGGTACAGAAAGCGTGCGCATCGCGGATTTGAGCCGTTTCCTTGTAGAAGCACAGGTCTCCGAAAGCGATGTCGTGCGCCTGCACGTAGGCGATTCGGTTTCTATTGAAGTGCAGGCTTACCCTGAGCTAAAGCTTACAGGACGGGTACAGGAGATTGGATACAGCTCCGGTAAAGCCGCCGAGGCTAATCCGGCCGCCTTCGCCGGAGAGCGAATCAATACCTACCTCGTACGCATCGCCCTGGATCCCCATAGCTACGACGCGCAGCGGTATCCCCTGCGCCCCGACATGAGTGCGGTCGTACGGATAGTGTACGCTCGGCGGGATAGCGTGCTTGTAGCTCCCTTGACAGCTATCGTTTTGCGCAAAGGCAAGGAGGTCCTATACCTCGTAGAGAATGGCCTGGCACAGGAGATACCGGTGCGCGTGGGCTTAGCGGACGACCAGTATATTGAGCTTGTAGAGGGAGGGCAAGAAGGCGCTCTCATCGTAACTGGGCCCTACGAGATTCTGCAAAACCAACTTCGCGACAGCGTAGCTGTGCGTTTCACTAAACGCCTCACCGAATGAAAGTAGCCCTGCTTGGGGCTGGCAGTTGGGGTACTGCCCTGGCGAGGGTACTTTTAGAAAATGGGCACGCGCTTTTTTGGTGGGTGCATCGGCCAGAGATCGCAGAAAAGCTCCGAAGCCAGGGGCGGCATCCCTCGGTCTTCCCAGACCAGGTGCTGGATATTTCTGCCTTAGCCTGGGTGGGCACAGAGGTAGCAGAAGCCTTAGCAGAGGCGGAAGCGGTGGTTTTAGCCCTGCCCTCGCAGTATGTAGAGCTGGTGTTGGAAGGAAGGGATCTCCCAGAGGTGGTATGGATCTCTTGCACAAAAGGGCTTTTACCGGGGGGGCTGCGTTTGCCTCGCGCTTACCTTTTATCGCAGGGCCTGAGCCGGGTAGCTATCCTCAGCGGTCCCAGCCATGCAGAGGAGGTGATTTTGCACAAGCCTACTTGGGTCGGCGTCGGAGCCCCCGACTTAGAAAGCTGGCGGATTAGTCAGGCCCTGTTTCAACGACCCTATTTTCATCTATTGCACACTACCCAGGTTGAACCCTTAGAGTGGGTCGGAATACTCAAAAATATCTATACCCTCGCTTTGGGGGTAGCGGCAGCTTGGGGCGATAATGCCCGAGCAGCCGTGGCCGCCTTGGCCTTAGGGGAGCTAGAACGAGTGCTGAGGGCGCTTGCTCCTCAAAGCGATTTCTCTTTTTTCTCGCCGCCTTGGGCGGGGGATTTTCTCGTAACCGCTTTTAGCGCTTACAGTCGTAATCAGCGTTTTGGGCAGCTCCTCGCCCAGGGATATAGCCCCACCGCTGCCCTTTACCACCTGGGAATGGTAGCCGAGGGATTTTACGCGGCGCAGAGCTTGCGCGCTTGGGAAGGGTACACCCAGTTCCCACTTTTGCAAGCTATTATTGATGCCCTGCAGGAGGGCGCAAGCGCCGGCGAACGCCTCCGCTCAGCAATCTTGCAAATAATGCGATAGAACCCTTTACCTTTGCGCTGTATGCATTTCCTCAAGTACTTACTGACTGGGCTCGTACTTATTTTACCGGCTTTCGCTGCTAATGCGCCAGCGCTTCCAGCAAACGCCACTCCTCATGAGGTAGTAACTGAGCCTTCGGGGGCTGGCCCGCAGAAGAAGCGCTTTCTGGCCCGCCTTAGAGACAAAGCCACTACCTTCTGGACTAACCTCAAACGCCGCATCCTAGAAACGCAAGATGAGCTTATCCGGCTGCTCATCATTGCCATTATTGTGGCCCTAATTGTCAGCATCGTAGTTTGGCTGCTCCCTTGGCCGCTGGATGTGCTCATTATGGTGATTGCGTTGGTGGTCTTGCTGATATTTCTCCTGCGGTACCTATCCTGATAAGAAGGGCAAGGTAGTCGGAGTTCCATACCCTCTTTTGCCAGAGGATTTGTACCTTTGCAGCTGTCTTAGTTTTTCTTCGTAGCACCTGTAGCTCAATTGGATAGAGCACCAGACTTCGGATCTGGCGGTTGGGGGTTCGAGTCCTCCCAGGTGCGCTATGCAAGTGTATGCCCTGCGTGGGGAGCTTCGGGAAGGCAAAGGCAGTGCAGAGGCGCGGCGCATGCGTCGTGCCGGCCTCGTCCCCTGTGCCTTGTACGGTAAATTTGGCGAAAAGCTCTTTACCTTACCGCAAACTGAGGCCCACAAAATCGTATTTACCCCTAGAGTGTACCTCTTTGAGCTCTCGCTACCGGGTGAGACCTACACTGCCTTCCTGCGAGAATACCAGCTCCATCCCGTGCATGATTATGTGATGCATCTAGATTTTTTAGGCTGCAGCTTAGAGGATGAGGTTACGGTGGCGCTGCCAGTGCGTTTAGTGGGTACGGCGGAGGGAGTAAAGATGGGCGGCAAGCTCGTGCCCCTGGCCCGACGCCTCAAGGTGCGGGGAAGGGTCCAGGATTTGCCAGATACCTTAGATATTGATATTACAAACTTGCGGCTGGGTAAGACTCTCACAGTGGGTCGTGTACAGCTACCCGGCCTGCAAGTAATGGCCTCTTCCGATACGGCTATCGCTCGCATTGAGATACCTCGGGCCCTTCGCACCCAGCAGGGCTAAGGAATTTGCGCCGGATACTTCCTTTTCTGGTACTTTTACTTACTGGGGGACTAGGAGGTCTCTGGGTGGGTAGGCAGCTCTATCGCCCGACCGAAGACCCCTCCCGTGTACAAGAATCCCAGCAAATTCTCATTGAGCGGCTCACCGCCTTAGGTCGGCTTGAGCTGTTGCGCTATCAGGTGCGGGATGTGGTTCGGCGTGAATGGACTTACAATGTGCCTTTTGCCAGCTCGCGACTGCTTCTGGTGGTAGCAGGGGAGGCGACCATCTGCGTGGACTTCGCCCAGGTGCAAGTAGAGTCGGCAAATTGGGAGCAGCGTGTCCTTCAGCTGCGTCTGCCCGACCCCTTCCTTTGCCAGGTGCGCATAGATCCTCAGGCTTCTCAGGTGTATGATGCGAACTTTTCGGTGATTGAGTGGTGGCGTGGCGGCGAAGCCGAACGGGTGCGAGAGGCCTTAGCCGCTGCCCAGGAAACCCTGCGCGTGCGCCTGCAGACGCAGTTTTCAGCCGAAGCCGCCCGCCGCCAAGCCGAGCACCTTTTGCGCCGCCTCTGCGAAGGAATGGGCTGGAAGCATGTAGAGTTTCACTATGGAACCCGTACACCGAGCTGAGTACTGGTCTGGGCGGTATCAGGCGGGTCAGGTGGGTTGGGACTTAGGAGAAGCTACCCCAGTTTTGCGACAGCTCTTGCACAAAGGAGAGTTTCCAGCAGCGCCGCCTGCTTCTGTGCTCGTGCCGGGCTGTGGATATGGGCATGATGTGCTCCTTTTCGCAGAGGCGGGCTTTTCTGTCACGGCCATAGACTTTGCC
>CALKJV010000070.1 GCA_937995505.1 uncultured Bacteroidia bacterium
CCGGCTTCCAGGATACGGGGCTCTATACTGGGGGCTTCTGCAAGTGGGATTCTCTTGCAAAGCAAGCCTATGGGGTCTTTTTATCCTGAGCTTAGGCCTTTGGGTAGCAGCGGTCGGCAGTTGGCTCCATGAGCTTGAGCAGCAGGGAATAGCCCCTAAATGGTTAGGGATAGGGGCAGCTCTACTGGCTTTCTCGCCCTTCTCGTACTATACTCGGGTGCTTATCCCCGAGATACTGGCGGCGGCGGTAGGGCTTTTGGGGCTCTATGCGCTGATAAAGGAGCGCTACTTTCTCTCTGGAGTAGCTCTGACATGGGCATTTTTCCTGCGGCCTGTACTGGGCATATGGTTACCCGCCGCAGGGGTATTTCTTCTCCTCCGCAAGGCAAAACCTTCCGCCTTACTTCTTTTCTGTCTCCCCTTCGCCCTAGCAGAAGGAAGCTGGACCTTCCGAAACTGGCGGGTTTATGGAGATTTTCGTCCCTTAGCTGGGACAGCCTACCTTTTAGACCCAGGCATGTACCACGACATCACGTATGACGCTTACCGACTCCTGACAGTGCTCGGCAGGAACACAAACTTATCTTGGAACGACCCCCAGCATCCCTACGGCCTCCTTTTATGCACGGGAGATACCTTACAGCCTCTGGCGGTGTGGCAGCGGGCGTTTGCGCCCTTGGCAGGCTGTGCAAGCTGCCCCCCTGAAACCCTTTTTGCCATCGGTGCAGACCTATGCAGGCTACTGACATCACCTACCTATACTATCGGACGGAAGGATTTTCGTGGGCCTGCACCGACTCCAGCTGACTGTGCCCTGGAGGTAGAGCTCAGTCAAAGGCTGCATCACTGCACCGAAGCTGCTCGTATGCATTTGGGGGCGCTGCGCCCTTTTCTCGCCTTAGGGTATCGGCTGTGGGACATGCGATGGGTTCCAGCGGCCGGTCGTCCCACTAGCCTGCCGAGAAAAGGCTACTTTCTTCTCTTCTACCTCCTTTTGTGGGGCTTAGCGCTACTGAGCTTATACCGCTTTTGGCAGAGTAAGGGAGAAGTTCGGCTAGCTATTGCTTTCGGCTGGCTTCCGATAGTTGCTTACTTGGCTCTGGGCGTGGTAGAGCGGCGGTACTTAGACCTACAACTTCCATTTCTCTTTCTAGCGGTGGGGCTCTCACAAGCCCAGGGGCGGTGACCCCGGCAGGACTCGAACCTGCAACCGCGGGATTAGAAATCCCGTGCTCTATCCGGTTGAGCTACGGGGCCGTACAGAGCCCTGCGCAAGGCCTGGTCGAGGTGAGCGGATTTGAACCGCTGACCCCCTGCTCCCAAAGCAGGTGCGCTACCGGGCTGCGCTACACCTCGCCGCGGTGAGGGCGGGATTCGAACCCGCGGTACGGGCTTTCACCCGTACAACAGTTTAGCAAACTGTCCCCTTCGGCCACTCGGGCACCTCACCAGCGCTGCAAATATACACTGAAACTACCAAACACAACCCCTTCCCCTACGCTACTCAGAAATTTGCATTTGTGCAGAGAAAAAATCTTACCTTTGTGTATGCGCTTCGTAGCCTACCTCAGCAGCGCCCTCCTATGGGGGCAGACCCTGTATTTGGACGAGAACTTCAACAGCGGCGCAGCGCCCAGCGGATGGACGCTCAATAGCAACGACCAAGGGGGCGCCACACCTCCCTACAACCGCTGGGTCGTAGATGCGCCCTATACGGCTAATCATACCCAGACCTCTGCAAATCCCGCTTTTTGTCAACTTAATAACTCTCTGCTCTGTCAATCTGTGTCGGGCCCAGCTACTCCTGCTCAGCCCACAGGCATCACCGGGGCCTCTCAATCGCACTTTATGTACATTTCGTTCGACCCTACCTGGGGAACGCCTACACCCGTTTGCTCTCCTGCCCTAACGACACCCCTTTTGTATATTTCACCCACTAACTCATTTCCATGCTACCCGCCGCAGAGCAGCTTTGCGAAAACTGGCCCCATCTCTATCCCAGCCGGTACGCAGCCTATCAAATTAAGCTTTTTCTGGCTGTGCCAGGGCGGCCCAAGTGCTTATGGAGAGGTGTATTACAGCACCAATAATGGAAGTACCTGGACGCAGCTTACCTCCCGAAATGGTAATACCCAACTTAACAACCGATCCAATTGGTACGCAGACACCATCACCTTACCTATCAGCCGCCCAGCAACGGTGCTTATTGGCTTTCGTTTTGTGAACAATTCCGATCCTAGTGCGACAGGCAGTGAGCCTCCCTTTGGCGTAGATGAGGTACGAGTGTGGGAGTCGGGTACGGGCAGCCCACCGATCACTATGACCCCACCTGTCTCTACAGTGTGTGCAGGTAGTGGGCTCAATGTCTCTTTCTCTACCTCGGGCACTTTTGACCCCACCAATACCTTTTCTGTGCAGCTGTCGGATATTACAGGCTCCTTTGCCAGCCCCACCGTTATCGGCAGCGGCACGAGCAGCCCTATCGCCTGCCTAATCCCAGGTACTCTGCCCAGTGGTACCTATCGCATCCGCGTCGCAAGCAGTAACCCTCCCAGCACAAGCAGCGACGAACCGATCACGGTGATTGGGTTATCGGGGCTTACCTGCAGCGCCTCTCCCAATCCAGCCACACCCGGATCCGTGGTCACTTTTACGATTGGGGGTACGGGGCTACCGAGTGGGCCTTTTAGTATCACTTGGAATCCCGATGACGGCTCAGGCACTCAAACCGCTTCTGCGGCGTCTCTGCCCACTACGCTCACGCATACCTACGCCAATCAAGGGGGCTATGCGGTGAGCTTTCGGGTTACGCATACGGCTTCAGGATGCTTCAATGACTGTAGCGTGCCCCTTACTATCAGCCCAACCCAAAGCTTGCCTAAGGTAACTTACGCCGAGGGGAGCTTGTATGTTCATGGGATGCGTGGGGCTTGGGTGGAGTTATATGATAGCCAAGGGCGCTGCTTATATCAGGGTTCGGGAAGTGCCCCTATCCCTGTGCCCAGCCAGAGTGTGTATCTGCTGCGTATAGTTACGGCGGAGGGGAGCCAAGTGGTGCGCGGGATGACGCCGTAGGCCTTCTTGCAAAAGCCACTTTTTGCGTACCTTTGCGGCAGCGACGGGGAGTTGCCGGAGCGGTCAATCGGGCCTGACTGTAAATCAGGTGGCACTGCCTTCGGAGGTTCGAATCCTCCACTCCCCACCGCCTGCGGGAGTAGCTCAGCCGGTAGAGCATCAGCCTTCCAAGCTGAGGGCCGCGGGTTCGAATCCCGTCTCCCGCTCAAAAGCTTCTCTCAGTACAAGCCCAGCAAGTTGGGCTACTATCGGCTCTCTTTCACTGGGTTAGCTATCCACACGAGGATAGCTGTGTGATAGCGCCGCTGCCGTGACTAGCGCAAAATCATATCGCAAAGGATCGCCTGGGGAAAGTCGCCGGAAGGTTTCGGTCAGCTGGAGTGTGACCTTCCAGGAAGGCGACTGCTGGGAGCAGAGCTGATGTCGTCGTGCCCAATGCAGGACATGAGTATCTACAGGCAGATACAAAGCTGCGGGCGAAAAACCCTCCCACGGTCCCGGATCTATGCAGTCGCGACGCACCATCCAACGCAGCCAGAGCTGTACTCGTTTAGAGGCGCTGCCCCGGGGGATGTATCCGATATGGCGCGCCAGGTGAGGGGCTTGCGAGAGGATAGCTTCTTGAAAGGCAACGATGGCGCCCATCCAGTCTCGGCGCCTGCGCCAGAAAAAGCCAGCTAAGTTGCCCTCACGGCGATAGATCAGCCGTAGGGCTTCCCAGAGCGCAGCCATATCCGCAGGGCTCCAAGTACGATGCGACCAGCCCACCCTCAAAGGACTCCCTGCCCGAAGCGCTTCTACGGGTGAGGGGGAGAGGCAGGATAGAAGCTCGCTGGCCTTGCGTATAGCTACGCAGCGGCGCCCCCACGCGAAAAGGGCTGCCCATAACCCCGCCAGCTCTTGATCTTCTGGGCGAGTGTAGGCCCACACAAGCGAGACAGGGTCATACGCCCGATACTCTGCCCGATGATAGGCCAGGTATAGCGCCTCCAAAGAAGTTTTCAGCTCGTAAAGCGAGCGGCAACCCACTTCTCAAATTCACTAAACACCTCGGGGTCGGTAGAAGCAGATTTCCAGCTCTGCAAGGCGGTACGGGCTTCATTGAGCGAGGTCAGGCTGTTGAGCCGTTCTATGGCTTGCCGAAACGCTAGCGGATCCCCTTCAAATATCCGCTGGATAAACACAAACTGCTTGTGAATCGGTATGCTCTCAATATCAAAGCGTTGAAGGGCTTCTACCCGCCGGGGCTGAGGTTGGAAGCGCTCGGAGATGAGCTTTCGGGGCTCGTAATCAATAGCCGATAGGAGAGGATTGCGAGCTTTCTCACCTTCACTGGCCCCGCCCACTCCCGGCGAAGTGCCAAAGAGGTTTTGGAGCAGAGAGTCGTCCGAAGACGACTCTTCTGAGAGAACCGAGCCAATCAAATCCTCAGCGCTCTCGGCGAGTTGCTTCCAGTGGGCTTGAATCTGGTCCCATTTTTTCTGAGCAAGCGCTTCTAAGAGGCGGCGCTGATAGGCTTCGGTTTCTTCTTGGGTTTCCTCCTGGTAGACCTCAAGGATGCGGTCAAACTTCTCCTCCCATAAGCTACGATCTATAGTGGCGAGATGATGCCGCTGGGCGAAAGACAGGAGCGCCGCTGCCGTAAAATCAAAGTAATGCACATATCGGCTATAAAAGTGAAATTCTGCAAGGGTCAGCGTCGGCTGCTGCCCGAAGTAAAATTGTGCCAAAGCCGCTTTGGGCTGGAGGAGGAAGTGAAGCGAGTGATATAGGGAATTGAAGAGCATGGGAGCTAGCTGCACATGGGGAATAGCAAGCCTTTCGTGGGCCTGGTCTAAGAAATCGCCCAGCTGAGTGAGGAGCCGCCCATCCCGCCAGTCCCACCAGCCGCTCTCTTGCATAAACTGTAGTAGCCGAGTATCTACCTGAAAGAGCAAAAGCTGGATAACCTGCTCGGAAGGAAAATTTTCCCGAAGGGTTCCTAAGGACCAGCTTGCCGACACTTTTCCGGTAAGCCAAGTGCGTTGCAGCTCGCGGGCGTAGGCTTCTAAGACTTCTCGAGAGGGCGAAGGTAGCATAGTAGGCTTCAAATATACAACTTCCTGCGTATACTTGGGGGTGCAGTGGCTATGGCTGGTAGGCGTATGCGCATGGGCCCAGAGTACCCTTCTCATAGACCCTCGCAAACAGCTCAGACCCTACGAGCTCGAGAGGAAAAAAGAAGGCTGGGTCATAGCGGGTTATCCCTCGGTAGGGTATGATCCCTTGCGAAGCTTTGGAGCGGCCGTAGCCACAGCAGTAGCCTATAATGGCAAAAAAACAGAAGAGCTCTTCTCGGTACAACCCTATAAGCATTACTTTTTTCTGCAAGCAGGCGGCTTCTTGAGAAGTAGCTTGTATGCTCGCTTCTTTTACGATGCATCTTGGCTCGGTGGGCGCCCTTATCGGCTGATGGTACGCATAGCGTACCGAAACGAACCCACAGGACAGCTCTGGGGACTCGGAGAAGGTTCCTTATCTTACAACCTTGCCGGTACTCTGAGTAGCTACGAGAGGCGATTGCGCACTCCGATTCTCGTAGGTGGGCGATGGGTGACGCAGAAATCGTATCACGCTTTCGCCGTAGAGCAGTGGCAGGTGTGGGCTATCGGAGAACGGATTGCGTACAGGGGACTTTTGCGCCTGCTGGCTGGGATGCGTTGGCAGCAAGACCGAGTCCGCTCCCTCGCTGGGGAAATCTACCCCCTCAAAGCCCCCACGGGTGAGACCGTAGAGGCCCTGCAGCTTCCTACCCTCTTAGACAGCCTAAGTGCTGCGCCTCCCTTACCGAATGTGCGTTTCATGCCAGGCCTCAGTCAATCCCGCCTCTTCCTCGGAGGCGCAATGGTTTGGGATAGCCGCGACTTTGAGGTAAACCCCAATAGCGGCTGGGTACTAGAGGTAGGCCATGAAAGCAGCTTCCCTTCGCTCGCCACCCATAAAAC
>CALKJV010000071.1 GCA_937995505.1 uncultured Bacteroidia bacterium
TGCCAGGCTTCTCAGCTGCTGAGCTAAGCCTCGTCACGCTGTCTGCTGCAGCGCCCGATGAATACCTATCTCGCACCCCGCTGCTACAAACATGGCCATCGCGCTGCAGTATTTATCTCGGGCCAGCTCTATGCAACGGTCTAGATCAGCAAGGGTCACATCAGGGCTGTGGAGGGTTACATGGATTTCCACACGAGTGAAAACCTTCGGAAACTCCTCTCGACGCTGGGCTTGAGCCTCAATTGTAAAGCTTTGCACAGTTTTTCGCTTTTTTTGGAGGATGCTCACGACATCTGCTGCGAAGCAGGCCAGCATAGCGCTCAATAGCCCCTCCATTGGCCGGGCGCCTCTATCTGTACCACCTACTGCCGGGTCTGAGTCAAAGGTAAGCATATGTCCACTGGGGACCTGGGCTATAAAGTGTAAACCTTCGTTTTTCCACGTGAGGGTGACTTGCATGAGGCAAAGGTACGAGAGGCTGTCTCCTTTTCTCCCCCGTGGGAAAGGCGCACGTGGGGGCTTCCTTTGTGGGCCCGGAGGGATTTGAACCCCCGACCAACGGATTATGAGTCCGCTGCTCTAACCGCTGAGCTACAGGCCCGCCGCTGCAAAGGTACCAATTCACTCATATATTCGGCCAGACACCTTCCCTTCGTAGAAGCGCATAAAAGCCCGATTGACCTGCACAAAGCCACCGGGTGTGGGGTAGTTTCCTGTAAAGTACCAGTCCCCCCGGTGATTAGGTAAGGCCTTGGGCAGATTCTCCACGGGTTGAAAGATCACCGTGAGAGGGCATTCCAGCTCTGGGGGCTTCACAAGGCTGGCGATTTTAGCCGCTATCTGTGCCTCCATGAAAGGCGCATACAGGGCCTTTACATAGTTATTTCGGGCAAAGTCTTCGGTGCCCTCCGTGCGCTTACAGAGGGCGTACGTATGGTGGAGCACCTCTTCTAAGTTGTATTCCTTGAGGAGGGCCAGCGCGGCTTGAAAGGCAATCAGGCTCTCTAAGGAAGCCATGTCAATGCCATAAAAGTCAGGATATCGGATTTGCGGCGCAGAGGAGACAATATAGAGATGTGCGGGCTTGAGCTGAGCGAGCGTGCGCAAAAGGGTTTCTCGGAGGGTATTGCCTCGTACGATAGAATCATCCAGGCACACCAAGATATCCTCTCCCGGACGCACCACATCGTAAATCACATCGTAGGCGTAGCGCGACATTTCATTTCGCAGGCCGGGTGCCGAGATGAAGGTTCGGCTCTGTGTGTCTTTCCAGATAAGGTACTCTGCCCGGATACGCTGCTGGAGAATAGCCCGTAGGTGGTCTTCGGTGGGGTTTTCTTGCTGGATGCGCTTGTATTGCTGCAAGATAAGGATACTTTCCAGTTCTTTGAGGAGGCCCCAGAAGGCGGCTTGAGAGGTGTTGGGAATGTAGGTAAAAATCACGTTGTCAAAGCGATTGTTTAGCGCTTTGGCCAGCTCGTGGGCGAGGAGGGCGCCGAGGGTTTTGCGTTCGCCGTAGATGTGGGGGGAATTCCCCCGAGAGAAGTAGATCCGCTCAAAAGCGCAGCGCATGGGCTTTGGGGCGGGTTCGGTGTAAGGCTTTACTTCCCACTTGCCGGCGGGAGAGACGGCCAGCGCATGACCAGGAGGCAACTCTTTGACTTGTGAAGGGTGTACGCCAAATACATTATGCAAGGCAGCGGCTTCCGAGGCCACAGCGAGCACCTCTGGAAGTGCTAGATAATAGGCGGGTCGGATCCCCTGAGGGTCGCGCAGGACGAAGCCCCACCCATTCCCTAAAAGACCTGCTATCACATAGCCGCCATCCCATCGGCGAGCGCTTCGCCCCAGCCATTCAAAAACAGGGAAATTTTCAGCGATATAGTGGGAGGCTTCGGCTTTAGAGAGGCCTTGGGATTTGGCCTGCTGGTAGAGGATTTCTACGGATTCATCTAAAAAATGCCCCATCCTTTCTAAAATAGTGTAGGTGTCGCTGCGGAAAAGGGGATGCTGGCCGAGTTCTACGAGCCGCTCAAAGAGTTCTGGGGCATTGGTGAGGTTGAAGTTTCCAGCAATGGCAAGCGAGCGCGAAGGCCAGCTATTTTGGCGCACGACGGGATGGGTCTCATCCAGCGTGTACCCTCCGAAGGTGCCATACCGCAGGTGCGCAAGGTAAGCCTCTCCGATGAAGGGGAAGGCGTGAGCCGGCTCATTATTAGCTTGGTGGGTTTGCCAGGCGTTCCAAATCTCTTCTAAAAGAAACTTCCAGGGAGGGCGGGGGCTAACAAGTCGCTTGCGGTGGAAGTAGGGTTCGCCAGGGCGGGCATGGGCTTTGTAGGTAAGCAGGCCGGCCCCATCTTGGCCGCGGTTGCGCTGCTTCTGCAGTAGGAGAGAAACCTTCCGAAGGCCCCACTCCGGGGAAGGATAGGCTTCCAAAGGCTGTAGGAGCCGCACCCAAACCACACCACACATACCGCGAAGGTAGGGAGCGGAAGCTTAAGAGGCCTGCAAATGCCGCAAAAGCACCTCAGCAAGCTTTCTTCGGTCAAAGTAGGTCTCAGCGGCCCGTCGGGCTTGTGCAGCGCTGGCTTCCCACAGGGATCGGTTCCAGTAGTACCTGAGTATCTCTTGCGCAAATGCTTCTGCCGTCAAAGCGCTAAAGCCGCAGCCCTCCCGCTTGAGAAACTCTGCTTGCCAGCCGCCGTAGTTGAGACCCACGACAAGGCCACAAGCAAGGTAGTCGTAAAACTTATTTGCGCTATTGGTATTGAGGATAGGCACGGGGAGTACGGTAGAGACGCCGATGTGAGCTTCTGAGAGCCAGTAGGGAATCTCTTCGCTGGGCACAGGGGGAAAGAATCGCACTTGGGGGAGCGCTTGCGCCTCAGCTTGCAGCAGGTGGGCTTCTGCTCCGTCGCCGACAAGCCAAAACTCAATCGCAGGGTAGCTTTGGAGGAGCTTGGCGACTTGTAGGAGGAAGCTGAGCGCATTGACCCGCCCAAAGGTGCCCGCATAGATCACCCGAAACGGCAGAAAAGGGGGGATTTTCCTTCGGCGGAAGCGCTCAGGCGCTGTGCCATTGTAGCTAATAACAGCTTGGGGCAATCGTAGAGCCGAGCGTATGCCTGGAGATAACGCAACTATGGGCTTAGCTTGGAGGTAGCTACAACGGCTCAGCACGCTAAGTACCCCCCGAAAAGGCCAGGGTACCACCCCTAAGGCTGCCGGTACCAGCGGCCAGGCATCATACAGCTCCACAGCGAAGCGAGAACCATAAAGCTTTTTCTGAAGGGCAGCTATCATGGGCAGAAAAGGCGGGGGAACCGTGGCAATGAGTAGGCTACTTTCGCGACGCAGACGCCGTAAAATGCCCCAGCTCCACAGCGTAAAATGCAAAAAGCTTCGCAGCCTCCGAAAAAAACTCTGCCGCTGGTGATATGGGGTGGGTAGATATACAATAGGAATGCCTTCTTGGGTGCGGAAGCAGCGCCTTTGGCCTAGCTTTTTTCGCAGGGCCTCGGGGAAGTAGGTTCCTCCTGCAATAATCCATACTGCATGTCCCCGGGCGTACCAGTAGCGGGCTAAGTCATAACTTCTGCGATTGCCCCAGCCGCCGGGGGGAGTGAAAAAATACTGCCAATACAGAATC
>CALKJV010000072.1 GCA_937995505.1 uncultured Bacteroidia bacterium
GCATCGGTCTGTACCTCCATCTGCCACAGCCGCAAATAGGCGTGAAGGTACCCCTGTACCCGATAGAGATCGGCTTCATTTTTGGCAAAGATGTGCGGCACCCACCGGCTATCCCATACGACTACAACTTCGTCTTGGAGCCCCGGGATGCGAATCTGAGCCGGGGGAAGGTACTCTCGGGGCTCGGCATTGCGCCAGAAGCCCTCCACTGGCGAAAAGAACTTCCCTAAGGGCGGCAATTGCCCCCATCGCCACCCCAAGCCCAGCTCTACACCCAGCGCTACCAGCGCCCATAAAAGTACCCGAAGGAGCGCGCGACCCATTTTACGGACGGGGAAGGAAAAAGCCTGCGATTCCGTACAAGTAATCCATCCATCCCCACAGCAACGCAGGCACTACCCCAAAAATCAAGAGAAGAACTGTCCCTACGGCCAAGCCTCTGCGCCGCACCGTCAGGGCCTCGCCAGGCTGATACAACCAGCTAATGGGCCTCCAATAGGCAAAGTATCCAATCAAAGCGCCTAGGAGCGCGAATATACCTGGCCAAAGATACCCTGCCCGAAAAGCCGCTGCGAAGACTCCGTACTTCGCAAAAAAGCCTATGAGTGGGGGCAAGCCCGATAGCGAGGCAAAACTCGCGGCTAAGGCTATGGCATAGCCGGGTTCGGCGTAGCCTAGGCCGCGCAAGCTTTTGTATTCCAAGGGGTCATTCCGAAGGCTCAGCAGCCCAAACGCCAAAACGCTGGTAAAACCATACACAAGGGCATAAGCCCAAGCCTGCAAGCGCCCTTCTGGCCCACTCAGGAGGGCAAGTAGGATATAGCCCCCATGTGCCACAGAGGAGTAGCCGAGCATGCGTTGGAGGGAGCTTTGGCGCAAGGCGAGGAGGTTACCGAGCAGGCTAGAGACCGCAGCTAAACCCGCCACACCGACTAGCCAAGGGCCGGGGACCTCTACAGCGTGGAGGAGCTGCCCTCCGAGAAAGACTGCGTTGAGCTTACCCAAGGCCACTACTAAGCCTGCCCCCCCCGGTGTAGCCCCCCCATACACATCCGGTGCCCACCAGTGGAAGGGAAACACCGACAGCTTGAAGAGCAACCCTATCCCGATCATCCCCATAGCCAGCGCAAAGAGCGGATGCGAAGCCCAAGCCGCCCATCGCATCGGACGCAAATGGTGGAGATATAGGCTTCCCGTAAGGCCATACAGATACGACAAGCCAAAGAGCAGAAAAGCGAATCCTACGGCGCTCAGGAGAAAGTACTTCACGGCAGCTTCTGGGGCATATCGGTCGGCCCAGCTTAGGGCCACCAGCACATAAGCCCCTAAGGAAACCGTCTCTAAGGCTACGACAGAGAGGAGGAGATGGTTGGCGCTGCTGAGAGAGACCAGCGCAGCAAGGAGCAGGAGCGTGAGGGGAAAGGCTTCCCACCCCTGCAGTGAAGGGGAGAGTGCCCGCCGCAAAAAGGCTAAACCCAATGCCCCGATCCCCGCCCCCCCAGCAGCGAGCAGCGCATATACTCCCCCACCCCACAGCATCCCGAAAAAACCGGAGCGCGGCTCAGGAAAAGCCCAGGCTAAGTAACCCCCTAAAAGCATGCCGGCGGCAGCCCAAGCGGTGCTCAACACAGGCACCGCCGCACGCCCACGGTCAAAAGTGCCCAGTATCAGCAGTACCATCCCTCCTAGCGTGAGCCAAGCTACGGGCCCGATACCCAGAAAAGCCTCCATCGCGGCGAAGTTAGCGCATAAATGCCACGAATGAGTAAGGCCCAATCTGTATTCAATCTATTTTGGCTACCTTTGAACTATGCGGCCCGCTATAGGATTGGGGATAGCCAGCCTGCTAATCATTGGAGGAGGGCTTGGCTTGTATGCGCTCCACCGGGAAAACCAGGCCCTTCACGCCGAAGTAGAACGGCTCTCGTACCTCGTCGCCGAACGACCTATTGAGCTAGCGACCTTCATGGCTACGTATGAGCACTTTCTCGGCAAGCTGTACCGAGCCGGCCAAGCGCAAAACTGGGACTTGGCCGCCTTCTACCACCACGAGCTGGAGGAAACCGCAGAGCAGCTAGAAAAGCTTGGCCTATCCGATGATGGGGTGCCGGTCAGCGCCATGATGCGCCCCAATCTCATTGAACCCCTAGAAACAGTGGAGAAAGCTATTGCGCAGAAAAACTCCGAAGCCTTTTATACTGCCCTGAGCGGGGTGGTAACCCGATGCAATGGCTGCCATGCCGCTGCAGGTAAGCCCTATCTCCGCTTCAGCTTACCCACTGCCCAAGCGGCCCCGCAGCAGAACTTTCAGCCATAAGCCTGCCAAGATGGCAGCTTAACCCGATGGCATAGCCTTTGCCAATGCCTTCCTCATGCCAAAAATCATAGGAATAGACCTCGGCACCACCAACTCTGTAGTCGCCGTGATGGAGGGCAGCGAACCCACCGTTATCGTGAACCAAGAGGGTAAGCGCACTACGCCTTCTATTGTCGCCTTCAAACCTGATGGCGAGCGGCTCGTCGGCGAGCTGGCTAAACGCCAAGCTGTCATGAACCCCGAAAATACCATCTACTCCATCAAGCGCTTCATGGGCAAAACCTACACCGAGGTCGCCGACGATGTCAAGCGCGTCCCTTACAAAGTCGTCCCAGGCCCCAACCAAATCTGCCAAGTCCAAATCGGCGATAAGCTCTACACCCCCCAGGAAATCTCCGCCATGACCCTCCAAAAGCTCAAAAAGACGGCAGAAGATTACTTAGGGGAGCCTGTCACTGAGGCGGTCATCACCGTACCAGCGTACTTCAATGATGCCCAGCGCAAAGCCACCAAAGAAGCTGGCGAAATTGCAGGGCTCAATGTGCGCCGCATCATCAACGAACCTACCGCCGCAGCTCTCGCCTATGGCGTGGATAAGCGCATCAGGCAGGGTAAAATAGCTGTCTTTGACTTGGGCGGGGGTACTTTTGACATCTCCATCCTGGAAATCGGCGACGATGTCTTTGAAGTGCTCTCTACCAGTGGAGATACGCATTTAGGGGGGGATGATTTTGACCAGCGGATTGTGAACTGGCTCGTGGAAGAGTTTCTGCGGGAAGAAGGGGTGGACCTGCGTAAAGACCCCCGCGCCCTCCAGCGACTGCGCGAAGCCGCTGAGCAAGCCAAAATCGAGCTTTCCTCCCAGCAGACCACCGAAATCAACCTTCCCTATATCACTATCGATCCCCGCAAAGGCCCCCTCAACCTGCAAAAAACCCTCACGCGCTCCAAGTTTGAAAGCTTGTGCGAAGACCTTTACGAACGCACCCTTGAGCCCTGTCGAAAGGCCTTGCAAGCCGCCAACCTCCGACCCTCAGATATTGATGAAGTCATCCTCGTGGGCGGATCTACCCGCATGCCCCGCATCCAGAAACTGGTAGAGGAATTTTTCGGCAAGGCCCCCAATAAAAGCGTCAATCCCGACGAAGCCGTAGCTCTCGGTGCCGCCGTCCAAGCTGGCGTACTTGCCGGCGAAGTGCGTAGCGTGCTTCTGCTAGATGTAATCCCCATCTCCCTCGGCATAGAAACCTTAGGTGGAGTCTTCACCAAGCTCATTGAAGCCAATACTACCATCCCCACCAAGCGCACAGAAATTTTCTCTACCGCCGCAGATAACCAGACCACCGTAGAGGTACATATTCTACAAGGAGAAAGGGCCCTCGCCGCCGATAACCGCAGCTTAGGGAGATTTTATCTGGATGGTATTCCGCCTGCTCCGCGTGGGGTACCGCAGATTGAGGTTACTTTTGATGTAGATGCCAATGGCATTCTCACGGTCACTGCTCGCGATAAAGCCACCGGTAAAGCCCAATCTATCCGCATTGAAGCTGGAAGCGGCCTGACCCCCGAAGAGATTGAACGCATGAAACAGGAAGCCCAAGCCCACGCCGCCGAAGATCAAAAACGCCGCGAGCTAGCCGACAAACTCAACTTCGCCGATACCCTCATCTACCAAGCAGAAAAAATCTTGCGAGAAAGCGGTGATACTCTCGCTGCTGCCGATAGAGAACGGCTTACCCAGCTTACCCAAGAGCTGCGCAGTGCCCACAGTGCCAAAGACGGCGTCAAAGTGGATGCGCTCCTGCCGCAACTTCAAGCGTTACTCAGCTCCCTGCACCAAAGAGGGCACACCGCCAAGACTGCAGATGGCAGCACAAGCGCCGGTACCACGGAAGTAGAATACGAGGAGATCCCCCCCGATAGAAACTAATCCCAGCAGCCCATAAGAAGCCTGCAAAGCCGTACCTTCGCCGCATGCGAGCAGCTCTCGTATGCGGCGCGGGTGGTTTTATTGGGCATCACTTAGTCCGCAGACTCAAACAGGAGGGCTTTTGGGTGCGCGGGGTAGACCTCAAATACCCGGAATTTTCCCCTACCCCAGCGGATGACTTTGTCATTGGAGACCTACGAGACCCTGCTTTCTGCCGAAGCATCATAGACCGCCGCTTTGACGAAGTCTACCAGCTTGCCGCGGACATGGGAGGCGCAGGCTATGTTTTCACCGGCGAGCACGACGCCGACATCCTCACCAACTCCGCCCTCATCAACCTCAACATGCTAGACGCCTGCTACAAGCGAAACATCCGACATATCTTTTATTCCTCTTCGGCTTGCATGTACCCTGCCTACAACCAACAGGACCCCGAAAATCCCAAATGCGCCGAACATACCGCCTACCCCGCCGACCCTGACAGCGAGTACGGCTGGGAAAAGCTTTTTAGCGAGCGTCTCTACCTCGCCTACCACCGCAATTATGGCATGGAAGTGCGCATCGCCCGCTATCACAATATCTTCGGGCCAGAGGGCACTTGGATTGGCGGCCGAGAAAAAGCCCCTGCCGCCCTCTCCCGAAAAATCGCCTCCGCCAAGCTCAAAAACCTACCCTACATAGAAATCTGGGGCGATGGCTACCAGACCCGCTCTTTCCTGTACATTGACGAGTGCATAGAGGGGACCCTACGCCTGATGCGCTCAGACTTCACCGGCCCTGTAAATATCGGCTCTGAAGAAATGGTAACGATTCGGCAGCTAGCCCAGCTTATTATGGAGATTGCGGGCGTTGCGGTGGAGATTCGCTCTATTCCAGGCCCCGTAGGCGTACGCGGGCGAAACTCCGATAATGCCCTCATCTACGAAAAGCTCGGCTGGAAGCCCTCTCAGCCTCTGCGCCAAGGCTTAGAAATTACCTACCGTTGGGTAGAGGAGCAGGTAAAAGCCGCAATCGCCGCCGGTAAGCTATGAGAGAGCGCATCGGCGTGCTGTGTTCGGGGGGGGACTCGCCCGGAATGAATGCAGCCCTGCGCGCAGTGGTGCGTACAGCTCTATACCTCGGCTATGAGCCCGTGGGCATCTACCGGGGCTACCAGGGCCTCATTGAGGGCCAGCTACAACCCCTCGCCGCCAGCGACGTAAGTGGAATCATCCAGCGAGGCGGTACCATCTTGCGTTCTGGCCGTAGCCCAGCCTTTCAGACGCTGGAAGGGCGCGCCCAAGCCTATCAGACCCTCCAAGCGCACCATATCCGACGGCTTATTGTGATTGGGGGGGATGGCACCTTCAAGGGAGCAGCCACACTCCTCTCTGAATACCCTGACCTTCAGATCCTCGGCCTCCCCGGCACCATAGACAATGATCTGTATGGCACGGACCTCACCATTGGCTTTGATACGGCGGTCAATATCGCCGTAGAAGCCGTTGACCGCCTGCGCGACACGGCCGCAGCGATGGGTAGGCTTTTTTTGGTGGAAGTCATGGGGCGGGATGCGGGCTTTATCGCCCTGCATACAGCGGTAGCGAGCGGCGCCGAGGCTGTACTCGTCCCCGAAACCCCCACAGACTTTGACGCTATCGTGGAAGTGCTAGCGCGCGGCTGGCAGCGCCAAAAATCCTCCGCTATCCTCGTCGTAGCCGAAGGGGACGAAGCCGGCGGCGCCCTCAAGGTCGCCCAAGAGCTCCAACAGCGCTTCCCCCATTATGAGATCCGAGCCACGGTGCTGGGGCACATCCAGCGCGGCGGTAGCCCCACCGCCACCGACCGTATCCTCGCCTCTAAACTCGCCATAACCGCCGTAGAACGCCTCCATGAAGGAGCCTCCGGCGCTATGGTAGGCCTACTAAGGGGAGAGATTACCCTGACCCCTTTTGAAAAGGCCACTAAAACCCACGCCCCCCTCAATCCCCTCCTCCTGAAGCTGGTGGAGATTCTCTCTCTGTAGCCTCCGGCTCAAAGATCGGATACGACCCCGAAGGCTGACCCGATCGCCGGCGCAGCACACTATACAAGCTGTGATTCACCTCAAACCCCACCAGCAGCACAATAGAAAGCCAGTAAAACCATACCATCAGCGCTATCACCGCCGCAATGCTGCCATAAAAGCGACTAAAGTTCGCCACAGCCAAAAAGTACCAGGAGAGCAGCTTGATAGCTGCGCCTAAAAGAATGGTGGCAACCACGGCGCCCGGCGAGAGCCAGTACGGAAGGCTGCGTCGCGGCATACCGGCCCGATACATAACCTCAATAGCCCCCGCCACGACGAAAAAAAGTAAAGCTACCCGTACGACTTCTACCAACACTTCAATGCCAGGCCCTAAGGGAGACCTAAGCAGAAGCGACAAAAGCTCTGCCAAGTGCGTCCCTCGCACAAAGGCAAAAAATAGCATCGCAGCCACCAAAAGCACCAGAAAAAACACTAGCCCCAGCGCCCGTAGCCACAGCACCCAAAAGGGCTGTTGCGGCAAGTCTTCATGAAAAAA
>CALKJV010000073.1 GCA_937995505.1 uncultured Bacteroidia bacterium
TCTGACCTTCTGCGGCTGAGCTTCTTCAAAACCAAAGACATGCAGGTCCAGCTAGCCCAAGGCAAAGTCCGTGGCCTACTGCCTGTATTTTTAGCGCTTTTTGGCCGTACGGGTCATGAGATATACAGCGTAGAGCACATCTTTTTGAAAGAGTCTGGTGAAATAGACACCCTTTCCGCTTCAGGCAAAAAACCCCCTCAATCCGCTTGGGATAAAGTGATTACCGGTTTGCGCTTTCGGGTAGGCCGCCCCGAGCAGCCGCCCCAGGAAGTGATTTACCTTAGTCTCAATGCCGCCAACTCGGGCCTTGAGTCGCAAGCCGGCAGCTACGCTTTTCTAAGCCGTCTGCGCCCTTGCGTAACCCTCATCAAGTCTGCCTCTTACCTCCTTTTTGGACCAGACTTCTCTACCATGCGCTGGCTTATTCTCAGCCAGAGCGTGGCTATCCTCCAAGAAGACAGTGGCATCCCCTACCGATACTTTGACTCTACGGCGTGGCGGCTCCAGCTGTATGGGGTGTATCATCAGCCTATCCCCCTTTTCCGAGCGAAATACCAGGCTGATTTGTGGAAAGCCTATCGCACCTATCCAGTTGGGCGCTTACCTTTCAATATTGGATACCATACGGTGCCAGGCCAGAGCAACCTTTTATGGGCTACGCGGCGCGACCCTAAGGCTACCCTTCCCCCCCTCCCAGAGGAGCTTGCCTCAGAGCAGAAGGCGCAGCCACCTCTCCAGCCTCGCCCTATCCTGCCGGGTATCTATATTCCCCCTGCGCTTCCTTCTTCCGATACAACGCCCTCGCCCTCAGAAAAAACATCCGATGACGCTCCTTCCGAGGCTTCGGATTCTACCGCAGCTCCTTCCGCCGATTCCGAATAAAGTCTTCAAACACAAAAAGCCCTACTTTCTGCGGGTGCGCATAGTAAGCCCGACCTTTATTGATTCGGGTAAAGCGCTGCACAAATCGTTGCAAGTAGGTATCCTTCGCAATCATGAAGGTGGTAATCGTGATGCGCTCGCGCCGGGCTTTATCGGCCACTTCTAAGGTCTTATTCACTATCTTGGGGTCTAAGCCAAAGCTATTTCGGTAGTAGCGCTTGCCTTCTCGGATGCAGGTGGGCTTTCCGTCGGTGATGAGGAAGATTTGTTTGTTGGTGGCTTTTGTACGGGCTAAGGCCGCAATCGCCATCTCTATTGCATCTCGGGTATTGGTGTGGTAGGGGCCAGCTTGTAGGAAGGGCACTTCACTTAGGTCCACTGGCCACGCATAATCGCCAAAAGCCCCCACAAAAAGAATATCTTTCGGATAGCGGGTGCGGATAAGCTCAGCTAAGGCCAAGGCGACTTTCTTTGCTGGCGTAATGCGATCCTCCCCATACAGCACCATGGAGTGAGAGGCGTCAATCAGAACATACGTAGCGGTGAGGGTCTTTTGCTCGGTTTGATACACCGTGAGGTCCTCTGGCGTAAGCCGAAACTCTTCAAGCCCATGGTGAAGGTAGGCGTTATTGAGGGTTTCAGTGAGGTGTAGGTGTTCCAGCTTATCGCCAAACTCATAAGTGCGAGTTTCAAAGCTTAGATCTTCTCCCGGGCCGGAGTTAGGGAGCGGATGATCGCCTAATGGACCAGATTTCAGCGCCGTAAAAATCTCCTCTAAGCTGCGCTGCCGAATCTCCACTTGTGCCTTTACGGAGGGTACATACACAGCCTGGTTGGCGGAACCCTCACTAATGTAACCCCGTCGCTTGAGATCTTTGAGAAAGTCGGCCATGGTGTAGGTTACATCCGTAAGGTGATGCCGCTTATCAAAGTAAGCCAACCAGCGCAGCGCTTCCGATACATTGCCGCCAGTTTTCATAAGGAGGTCTAGGAATATGGAAAGGAGCTTTTGGAACTTCTCTTCTCGGCTACTGCGCGGCAAGGGCGCATGAAACAGGATATGGCTCATGAGTGGCAATATAACACTTTTTCTTGACCTACAACGCTACCAGTCTGCCCGTACATATAGACCGGTACTAAGCAGGCGCTGGTGCGGCGTAGCCAAGGCCAGCTCGCCTATCTCCACTGCTCCTGGTAGGCCGCAAACCTCCTGCACAAGCCTGTACAGCATAAGTGGCGAAAATCCCGAACTATAGATATTGAGCAGGAAGGCCCCTTTCTCAGGGCGCAAGAGGGGCTGCAGCTCTTGAAGAAGGGTGGGAAGGTCGCTCTCCAACTGCCAGCGGACCCCTTTGCCGCCAATACCGTAAGCAGGTGGGTCTAGTAGAATAACATCATACTTCTCGCCTCGCCGTGCAGCTCGCTGCACGAAGCGGCGCGCATCCTCAGGTATCCAACGAATAGAGCACACACCATTTAGCTCAGCATTTTCTGCGGCCCAGGTGAGCGCACTTTTGCTGGAATCTACATGCGTAACGCGGGCACCTGCCAGAGCTGCGGCAATAGAGGCCCCTCCCGTGTAAGCAAAAAGGTTTAGCACGAGAGCTTCGGGATGCGCCTTGACCCACTCGTGAAGCCACTCCCAGTGTACAGCCTGCTCTGGGAAAAAACCTAAGTGCTTGAACCGGCCCGCTCGAGCCCATAGCTGCATCCGCCAAGTTTGTCCGTAGGAGAGAGGCCATTTTTCGGGGAGAGGGGGATGCCATTCCCCTGTGTAGCTCCCCATAGGGCGGTAAGTATGCATAGCTTGCCATCGGCTGGGGGGGGTCTTAGCCGGGCCGATAGCCCAGCTGTCGGGACGCTGCACGATATGCTCTCCCCACCGCTCTAACCGCCAGCCCTCCCCAAAGTCTAAGAGCGCATAGCTTTCCCAGACCGGCGTACGCACAATATAGCGCACCCAGCAAAGGTACTTCTGCCGCCCAGAGGGAAGGGGCCGTAGTACTTTTGGCAGGTGCGGCGAGACGCCTGGGCTTATGGGGGGGCGATGCTTTTGGCTCGCGGCCAGTCGCTTTTAGAGACTCTTCTCCTTACTTTTCTTTTGCCCGTGGAAGGGTTTGGGCAATGGACCTGGGCGACCGCCCTTTACATGGGAGTGCTCTCTTTTACAAATGGAGGCATTCCTGCGGCTGTGCTTCGGTACAGCGCCTTAGAGCGAGCCCAGTCCGACTCACTTCTACGGTATGCCTTGCAGAAAAGCCTTTTATGGGCCAGTGGGGGTGTGCTTGCGCTGGGAGGGCTTGCTTGGACTGTGCCTGTGCCGGTGCGCTACTGGGTATGGGCTCATCTGCCAGCCGTACCCGCCTTCTTAGCAGCTGAAATACTGCGCGCGTACCTGCGCGGTCGCTACGAAAACACCCATCTCCTGCGCTGGCAAACCCTCTCGGTAGGGATGGGCCTGCTGCTTATGGGCATCCTTACTTGGAAGCTGGGGCTTAGGGGAGCTGCCCTCACCCGCATGCTACAGCCCCTATGGCTTCTCGCCCCCATGGGAGCCCTCCTGTGGGCCGCTGGGCAAGCAGAGAAACAGCCTTTTCCCGGGTTTGTGCGCTTCGGCCTTCATGCCTTGTGGGGAAACCTCGCCTTAGAAGCTCTCTTTTTCCTCCCGGCTTGGCTTATTGGCTGGTCTACCCGTTCGGCTACGCTGCTGGCTTATTGGCGATGGGCTACGCTCTTACCCCTCAACTTGCGGGCTTTATTTGCTCAGGCCGTGATGTACTTTTATCCTAAATGGGTACAGGCGCCTCATCCCCTTCAGCTCTACCGGTCGGTGCGTCTGCGGCTTTGGTCGGCTGCGACGGTGGTGGCCTTACTGCTCGTTGGGGTAGGATTTTTTTGGCAGGTCTTTCCGGGGCCGGCTTACCTTGCTGCCCGCCCCTACTACTGGGGGGCTATTGGTGTAGGTTGGCTCTGGAGCACCGAAGCCCTCCTCCTCCCCAATCTCCTCTCCGCCCAAGGATACATCCGATCTTACAGTTGGGCCTATGGGGTAGGTCTCCTCTCAGCCCTCCCTTGGTATTTCTGGGCTAAAGGCACTTTGCCTGCTTATCTCATTGGTTTGGGGATGGCGGCTTTAGCTGCTGCTTTTACTGCTGCGCTGGCCCTTCGCCGCTTGCCGCAGACGCCTGGGGTATAAGAGTAAATTGCCATCCCTTCTCCCAGCGGAGCGCAAATGGCTTGGTTTGCTTTTTTCACTTAGGCCCTTTGACACCGCTGAGAGGCTCAGCTCCTGAGCAGCTCTCTTTCTTGAAGCTTAGCCCAGTGCAGCTCAGGGGCGCATTGCTACCACTTAGGCTCCCCTACGTGCAGCTTGAGCAGTTATCAACAGAAGTTTGGAAAACCCGCTTGCAACCCTGTAAGCATTTTTTCCGTATTTTGCACTAAGCACTTATGATACGGTACGCACTTGTCTCCGTTCTCTCTCTGCTTTGGGCGCAAACGATCACGACCAGCGAACCGACCCTCGTGGTATGCGGCTCAGCTGGGACCTTTCAGGTGACAGTCAGTAACACCACCCCGAATCCCCTCACAGGGGTGCAGCTCCAGGTGACGATGCCGCCGGGGGTATTGTATCAGGCAGGTTCTGTAACTGCCCCTGCCACGGAGGTGTCGGCTACCCCTGCGAATAGCCCGACTTTTGGCCTTCCCGACCTCAATCCTGGGGCTTCTGTTACCTTTACCTATCAGGCGCAAGCAGGCTGCGATGTAATTCCCTTCTTAGCTGACCAGAATAATGAGGTTAAGAACACCTACCAGCTCACTTGGTCGGGCGGTGGCAGCTACACCTATACTCCAAGCTACGAGTATTCCATCCAGCAGCCTCTCTTGCAGTATTCCAGCATCACGAATCAGACCTATACCACAGCTACGGCGCCGGCGACTTTCACGCGCACTTTCACTGTGACGAATGTTGGGGATGGCCGTCTTTCGCTCTTTCGCCACAGCGAGACGGCAGGTACGGGCTTACAGATTCTAAGTTCTACGGGTGGCACGGTGATTACTCACCTCCCCCAAGCCCTAACCCTGGAATTCAATGGTACTCACTTTGCTAGTATTGGCAATAACGACGCCTACTTAGATCCTAACGAGTCCATTACATTCACCGTAACTTATGAGATCCAGAGCTGTAGTGACTTGGGGTCTAATTTCACGCTTACGTGGGGTTGTAATAACCAAACCTGCCAGACTGTAACCCAGACTGGGGGCGCTGTGGTGACCGCTTCTGGTACAGTGCCGAATATGACCCTATCGGGCTTCGCTCCGAATGGGAATGCAATTGTGATTACGCAAGAGAGCAGCTGCTATCAAGACAATGCCAGCGGTGCAAGCAAGGTTCTCTTTCGCATGGCCAATACAGGTACGGGTATCGCTTATCAGACGCAGGTTACACTCTTCATCTCGGAGTATCCTTCTGATGTGTATGCCCCCCACATGCCTGCGCGCATAGATACAGGTTCTGTGGTGGTGCGGATAGGTAGCACAGTGCATCCCAGGGTGATTACAGCTGCGAGTGCTGGGAACCCGGCTGCGTGCTTTTCTGTGAGCAATCGGATAAAGCGTTTCACGCTGCAGGCCCCTCCTATTCCTCCTGGTGAGACGCTCTATGTAGAATTTGACCATTATGTCTGTGGGATAGAAGCCTGCCACGGCTTCACCCGGCCTAATATTCGTTCCATCGGCTGGGACGTCTCATACAAAAGTGCCTGTAACGACCTCTACACCGCTACTGGGGGATCTAACTATCGGGCTCAATTCAATGCGCCGCTCTCTAATAATCATCCAGGTACGGTATCGGATGGCCAAAGCTTCAACATCTGCGTAACGGCTCAAGAGGAACCCGGAAATTGGGTTGAATATTTTACGGGTAATTATGTGAATTCTGGTGGCTCTCCCTCTAATACAAACTATGTTTTTCAGTGGGTTTTCCAGCTGCCTCCCTCTGTGCAGTACACTGGCGGTCCTGTCCAATGGGTAGGTACTCAATGGAATAATAATACGATAACGCTTACATGGCCTGCTACCAGCGTGAATGTGTCAGGAAGCACGGTTACCGTAACTTTCACGCACGGCAATCGTCCGCCTGGTTGGGAAACCTCCTTCCCTGCAGGCTCGTTTAAGAACTCCTATGTGTGCCTTCCCGTACAGGTAGTTTGTGGGGCTGGGGGGGTCTCGTCGGTACAGACGCAAATCCTCTTCAATCCCAATCCCACCTGCAATCCTAATCCGTTCTGCTACGGCATGCCCCAGAGTTCGTCTATCAGTGTGAATTGTCCTGTGGTCTGCCCCAATGGGATGGAGATCACAAATTTCAGCTTTGAGCGGATATCGTATGGCCAGCCCGACAATAACAATGATGGAGTTCCCGAAGCCGGCTCGGTCAACCTTAGCCTTATTCGGAGGGATCGAATGATGGTTACGGACTCGGCTTTGGCGTATTTTGAGGGGGTTATTCGGGCAAATACCTTCGGTAGCTGGCAATACGCTTGGGCTATCTTAGAATTAGGCGCGGAAGGGGATCGGTTCACTGGCTTAGAGGCTCAGGTGTATATCCGAAAGGCCGGAGGCCCTGTATATCAAGCCACAGTACCCTTGCTAAGTAACAATGCTTGCAGTGGCTGGCCTGATTGCAATCGGTTTGCTGTAGATCTGCGAGCTGCTACCCTTATTGCACAGGGGGTTGTACCGCCAGGATTTACTTGGCTGCCTAACGATACGGTTCGCGTGTCTATCCGTACTCGCTTTGATATAAACCCGGGAGGCTTCCTCGGCCCCATGAATGTAACCCCTTATTTTTACACTACGCTTGACCCCAACCCACTAAATTTCTCGCTGGACCCGCATCCCGCTGCCCAGCGCTATAGCTGCCGAAACTGGAGCGCTTCTATGGAGCTAGTAGGGTATTATTTCTATACTACCGATCCCGTTCTCTATGATGTGAGTGGCTGCGATACATTGACCTTAGGCTTGCGCCAGAAGCTGAGTATCGGTCCCTGCTGCTCTAACTACTGCTCTGGGAACCTTTTCCCGTATGAGTATCGCCTCTGGTCGCTCCCTACGCAGGTGGATGTGACTTTACCCACGGGATGGCGTTATGTACCGGGTAGCGGTTACCTATCTCACCAGCGCACGCAAGGTAATGCAAGCGCTACTTCTGCCACGTGTGTGAATGACCTTACCACGCAGACTGCGCCCGGCACTGCCGAACCTGTGAACCCCGCAGCTACCCCACTTGTGTTTCCGCTATCCAGCCTTTTCACCGTGAATGGCGGCCCCCTCTTGGGTAGCGATGATGGCTTTTTCGGTATCCTCTTCTTCAAGGCGGTGCCTTCCTGTGCTGCGTCTGTAGAGGTAGATGAGCCGGTGTCGTATACGGTGCAGTTTTCTGGTCGGCTAAATGGTACTCAGACCTCCCCGGCTCTCCCAAATGGAGTTCGTATTTTTTACCGAGGTCCTCGCCTACAGATAGAAGCAATAACCAATCCTGTCGTGGCAACCCAAAATGTTTTAGAGTGGTACGTCAAAGTCTCTAATGTCTCTAATGTGGCTGATGCTCCCAATAGCTTCCTATATTTCTCCTCACAGTATGGGCAGCTTTCTGTAGTGGATGTGATAGATGCAAGCACGAGTACTTCCATAGCTCCTACGGGGGGTTATTATCCGATTGGCACGGTGGCGAAGGGTACAGATAGATACTTCTATGTGCGAGCTCAGCTTTCCGGCTGCACAAGTCCAGATACCCTGTGGGCTCGAGTGGGGTGGGATTGTGCGGGTTATCCGCCCTCTGTCTCTACGTATGCCTGTGCTAATTCTGCTCCGCGGGATACTCTCACCTATATTCTCGGTTCGCCTGACCTCATTCTCTCCTCTAATGTAGCCCCTAATCCGTCAGATCTGTGCGACACGCTCACGGTGACGCTAACTGTCAGTAATGCGGGTACGGCGTATGCATACAATCCGACTCTATTTATGATCTTACCCTCTGGGGTGAGCTATGTACTCAACTCCGCAGAAGCGAGCACCGATGGTGGAGTTACCTGGTCGCCTACGATAGATCCAGGTGTGTTTTTTGGAGTGCTGAGGATATGGAATCTAACTACAGTAGTACCCCCTTGGGCTAATGGAATGCCCCACATCGCCCCGAATAATCAGGTTCAGCTTCGTTTCAGGGTAACGACCACCTGTAGCTACGTCAGTGGGGCACAGATTCGGTTTTATGCCCTTTTCCGAAATCTCTGCAATCAGCCACAGTACCGCATCTCCGCCTCTCCGGTTGTATCTCTGACCAATGTAATTGTGCCCTATAATACCCAGATCACTGCTCCCGATGTAGAGGTTCGGGGCTGTACGCAGACCTATACATACACCGTTGACATAACTAACTTAGGGGTAGGTTCCACGACTACCTTTGATAGCGTGCGGGTGGTGATCCCGAGCGGGATTTATGTGGCGGGTAGTACGGTGGGTAACCTAAACTTTACCACCCATGAGCCGCAGATAACCATCAGTGGCGGTAATACGATTCTTACCTGGGGTCTGCAGGGAGGGCATGGGGTTGGAGTAGGTATGAGCTTTACTTTCCAATTTCAGGTAAATCCGTCTCTGCCTTCGGGTACTTATCCCCTCACGGTGCAAACGGTAATTAATGCGACCCGTACCTGCGGTAGCAGCACCTGCAATGTCTTTTATTCAACCGGTACGAAGAATGCTACGCTCACTGTAGTACGCCCTGTTGGTCTGTGGACGGGTGAGGTAGATCGCGACTGGTTCAAGGCATTCAACTGGGGGGATTGTCAGGTTCCTACCTGTGCTGTAGATGTTGTCATCCCTGATACGACAAACGATCCTCTCATTAGCGGAGGCATAGCTTCGTGCCATGATATCACTATACAGAGTGGAGCGCTTTTAGAGATAGCTCCCACGGGGCAGTTGGATATATGCAGGCACTATACGCTGCAGACGGGGGCTACCCTCCAGGCCGATCCTGGCTCTCGGGTACGCTTCGTCGGCGCTGTGAACCAAAACTACATTCGGCAAGGCACGGGCGATTGGTGGCATGTAGATATGGCTCAAAGTGTGGCGGGTCGGCGGCTTATCCTGTTTGATGATCTGGTTTTTGACGGTACGCTTACGCTTACGCAGGGGGTGATTGATGGCTTCACCAATAGTAAAGAGACCTTTGCTCGCCAAGCCGCCGCCGGAGCCGTGACGATTGGGAATATAAATAGCTATATCTCTGGGGTGCTGCGCCGCAACCTCAATACGGCTGCCATTGACGGGTGGTATTATCTGCCTGTGGGGGACTTCCCAAGCGGCAGGGGCTACGAGCTAGCGCAAGTGCTTTTTGATGCGGCGCCTGCGTTTTCCCAGCTCACGGCGCACTTCCTGCCTATTGCGCCTACGAATACCGTCACGCAGACAGATTGTGGCGGTAGCTTTGGGAGCATTCCTAACCTCAATCACGGCTATTGGGTTATCAATCGGATAGGCGGTTCGCCCACGCCGTATCACATTCGGGTCTTTTCTCGGAACTACACCAATGCCACGGGGGTGGCATATGCGGTAGTGAAGCGTCCTACGGGAGCTGGAGGGAACTTTGGCTTTGAAGGGGTGTGCGAAGGAGCGCCATATGACCAAGCCCACCAAACCGGCCGACTCCAGGTGCCAGACTTCTCCGAATTTGCGGTTGCCCAGAGCCCGGTGCCCTTGGCGGTGCAGTTTATTGAGGTGCGGGCGTGGGGCTATGCTACGGGGACTCAGCTGCGCTTCCGTGTACGGCAAGACTGGGAGCAGCTGCTCCGACATGAGGTTGAGCGTTCAGAGGATGGGATGGCCTGGCGTTCGGTAGGCTCGGTAGAGCGCGAGGCATACCTCCAGCGAGAAGGGGATGTGGGCTTGTATGGATGGGCAGACATAGGAGCTCAACGCGGTCGACGGTACTTCTATCGGGTGCGTGCGGTGGAGCGCACGGGTAGCCAGTATGTCTCGCCCGTAGTAGAAGCCGTAATTCCTGAGCTGGATGAGCTGGTGGCTCGGATCGTACCCAATCCTTCTGAGGCAGAGGCGTGGCTGGAGGTTTCGCAGGGAGGGCTGCCAGTGCGAGTATGGGATGCGGCGGGGCGCCTCCTCTGGGAAGGGTATGTAGAAAGAGAGCGCATTGCCCTGCCTGCTGCGCAGCTAAGTGCTGGGGTGTACATTGTAGAGGTAGGTACCCTACGGCTGCGCTGGGTGAAGCAGTAGAGCTCGTCTTCGCCCCTTCTCTCTGCCCCCCTCCCTCTGTGCATAGGGAGGGGGCTTTTTTTATGAGCAGGGCTTAGGAGACTGATTTTTTCTCTTCAGGCCTTTTTTGCGAGGCGGTGCGAGCCCACAAGTAAGTACCGACCCGGGGGAGTAGCTCACCAAGTAGCTCCTCGGTAGGCGAATCCGGTGAGTGTGTGAGGAGCAGCTCCGCGATCGCTAGGGTCTCATTCGTGGCTTCTGAAAAGAAAGGTAAGTACAGCACGGCTTTGGGCTTTAGGGTGGCTACCGAGGTTTTTATTTTGGCGGTGCCTGCAGGGGCCGGAT
>CALKJV010000074.1 GCA_937995505.1 uncultured Bacteroidia bacterium
GCACAAACGGAAATCGGTATCTCAGGCGCTCCCCAGCTAGTCTTCTACAATTACGAAGGCTTTACGGGAAACGGGCTGGGTTTTCTTCTAGGAGGCAGCCTGCGATTCCCTCTGTCGGGAAATTTAGGAATCCGTGGCGATGGTCTACTCTCTTATGAAAGTACCAAGTATAGCCTAGCGGGACTCGCCTCTGCTCACTTCAATCGCCTCTTCCTTGAGCTGCCGGTGATGGTTAGCTACCTTGCTGAGCAACCCTCCGTGTCGCTGGAAGGAGGAGTAGGCCTCCAGCCTCATATTCTCCTAAGTTCAACCGTAAAGAAGAAGTTTTTGGGAGAGCCTGCCGTGACTACCTCAGAAACTGATGTCAATCGGTTGGGACTCTCGCTCGTCCTCATGGGCGGAGTACGCCTCCAGCAGGTGGGCCTATACTTGCGATTTGACCCAATGCTCACCTCTCTCTACACGGATGGTCCCGGCAGGCAGAGTGGGCTAGCGTTTGTACTTACGTACTGGCTCAGTAGATAAATCTCTGTCGCATCACACAGGAGGGCCTGGGCACAAACGCTCAGGCCCTCTTTTTACATGCGAAGGGCCTCCAGCTGCTCTACCAAGTGCTGGCGGCGCGCTTCAGCGTCGAGCTGCTTCTGCTGCTCGCGGGCTATGACCTCTGGGGCGGCCTTGGCGAGGAAGTGGGGGTTTTGCAGCTTAGCCTGTATAGTACGCAAAAAGCGCTCGGTGTGCTCCAGCTCGGCTTCTAACTTTTTGCGGAGGGCAGCCAGGGCTTCGGCTGCGCCTTCGGCTTCTGCGTAGTACACCTCCTGCCGAAAAACTAAGCGTAAGGCCGGCCGCTGCAAAGGCTCGGTTTGCACCGCCCAGCTCTCTAAGGGCAAAAAGTGCCGGAACCACCCTTCTAACGCCGAGACATACGCTGGGCGGCTCGTTTGTACCGTAAGGCGCAAGCTCCCCCCTATACCGAAGCTCTGCCGCAGGCCACGCAGTTTGGTGATAGCTTCTTGGGCATAGGCTACCGACTCTAAGAGGGCGGTCTCTGCGGGCTGGAGAGGCGCCGCCTCAGGTAAGGGCAGGAGGCCTACGCTTTCGTGCTCGGGGGCTTTTCGCAGGCCATGCCACAGCTCCTCTGTGATATGCGGCACAAACGGGTGCAAGAGCTGCAGAAGCGTCTCTGCGTGTCGCTCCACGGCCGCTAAGAGGGCTGGAGGCGGACCAGGCTTGAGCGCTTCTAGATACCAGCTGCAAAAATCCTCCCACACGCCCCGATATAAAGTGTGCAGGGCTTCGTAAAAGCGGTACTCCCTGAGGAGGTTCTCTATCTCGCGCTGAAGGGCCCGCAGCCGCACCGAAAACCATTCATAGGCTGCCTCTTGAAAGGGGGTGGGCGCCTTATCCGTAGCCCGTTCCCGCCATAGCTCTAAGAGCCGAAAGCTATTCCAGAGTTTATTGCAGAAGTTTTTGCCTTGTTCGCAGAGGGCTTCATCAAAAAGCAGGTCATTGCCAGCGGGGGCGCTCATAACGATCCCTAAGCGTACCGCATCTGCTCCGTAGGTATCCATAAGCGCTATGGGGTCGGGCGAATTGCCGAGAGATTTGCTCATTTTTCGCCGCAGCTTGTCGCGCACGATACCATGGAGGTATACCACGGAGAAGGGCTTCTGTCCTGCGAAGTGATAGCCCGCCATAATCATCCGAGCCACCCAGAAAAAGAGGATCTCCGGTGCCGTGACGAGCACCTCGGTGGGGTAGTAGGTACGGAAATCGGGGTTATCCGGCTGCTCAAAAAAGTCAAATACTGACAGGGGCCACAGCCAGGAAGAGAACCAGGTATCTAGTACATCGGGGTCTTGGGTGAGGGTAGCGGGGTCGTAGCCGGCTGTTTGGGCGGCGGCGTGCGCTTCGGCTTCGGTCTCGGCTACGAAAACTTGCCCATCTGGCGCGTACCAGGCTGGGATTCGGTGTCCCCACCACAGCTGGCGCGAGATGCACCAGTCTTTGATATTTTCCAGCCAGTGGCGATAGGTAGCGAGGAAGCGTTCGGGTACGAGGCGAATTTCGCCTTTCTCTACGGCTTGGAGGGCGAGCTGGGCGAAGGGCTGCATGCGCACAAACCACTGCTCTGAGAGGCGGGGCTCTACGACGGCGTCGGTACGTTCGGAGTGGCCTACGCTATGGGTGTAAGGTTCTGTTTTTTCCAGTAGGCCCGCGGCGGCGAGGTCATTGAGGATGCGGGTGCGGGCTTCTTCGCGAGAGAGACCTGCATAAGGGCCAGCTGCGTCGCTGAGGCGGGCTGTGGGAGTAAAGATATCTATTATGAGCAGGCCGTGGCGCTGCCCAATCTCATAGTCTTTCGGGTCGTGGGCGGGAGTTACTTTGAGGCAGCCGGTGCCGAAGGCGGGGTCTACGGCTTCATCGGCTATCACCGGTACCCATCGGTCAGTGAGGGGCACCCGAACCCGCTTGCCAATCCAGTGGGCATATCGCTCGTCGTGGGGATTTACGGCCACGGCTACATCGGCGAGGATGGTCTCCGGGCGCACAGTAGCAATCACCAGCGCTTCGCCGCTCTCTGCGGGATAGCGCACGTACGCTAGCTGGGAGTCGTGGGTTTTGTAGATTACCTCCTCGTCGGAAAGGGCGGTAAGGGCTGCGGGGTCCCAATGGATCATGCGTTTGCCCCGATAGATGAGCCCTTCTCGGTACAGCTGCACGAAGGTCCGTATGACAGCCCGATACAGGGGCGGATCCAGGGTGAAGCGGTAGCGCTTCCAATCTGCGCTTACACTGAGCCGTTTGAGCTGAGTGACGATGATGCCGCCGTGTTCCTCAGTCCAGCGCCAGGCCTCTTGGAGGAAGGCTTCGCGGCCCAGGGTGTGCTTATCGCGCCCTTGGGCGCGTAGGCGTTGGACCACTTTGGCTTCGGTAGCGATAGAGGCATGGTCGGTACCGGGGATCCAGCACACATTGTAGCCCTTGAGGCGAGCGTAACGGGCCAGGATATCTTGAAGGGTATTATTGAGCACATGTCCCATGTGAAGGACCCCCGTGACATTCGGTGGGGGCATGACGAGGCTGTACGCCGGCTGCGAAGAGGGTTCACTGTGGTAGAGCTGATGCTTGTCCCACGCCGCTTGCCAGTGGGCTTCTACGGCTTGGGGGGCGTAACGGGACTCCATGGAGCAAAGGTACCACACCTCACAGAGAGCTTCAGAGAGAGCTAGCCCAGCCCGGAGAGCCGAAGTAAGGGAAGCTGGCTGTATCGGACCGAGCTTCTGCTTATGGTGGCGAATTAGGGTATTTCTATGCCTACAATGAGGATGTCGTCGGTTTGTTTGTGGTCGCCTTGCCAGGA
>CALKJV010000075.1 GCA_937995505.1 uncultured Bacteroidia bacterium
GTCACAGTGCTACTCAAAGGAGCCAATCCCCTTCTAGCTACGCCGCAGGGGGAAATTTACTTTTTTGAGCTGGCCGAACCCGCCTTAGCCACAGCAGGTACGGGAGATGTGCTTACGGGCATGATTGCAGGCCTTCTTGCACAGGGACTCACGCCCCGGCAATCAGCCTTAGTCGCAGTAGCTGTGCAGGGCGAGGCTGCGCGACGAGCTTATCGTGGGCAGGACCCTGCTTCGCTTACCGCCGGTATTTTGCTCAAGTACCTGGGCGTGGCCTTAGCCAGTCTACAGCGTAACTCCTGAGAAGAGGCTTGGCACTCAGCGAATGGCTAAGTATCCTTTGCGATAGAGGGTTTTGAGAGCCCGAGTGGTAAGGCGGACCTCTACCCGCTCACCTCCTAATTGAAGGCGCTTTTTCTGCAAGTTGATATCAAAGCGGCGCTTAGTATGGCGATTGGAGTGGGAGACATTATAGCCCGAACGGGGACGCCGACCCGTTACCTCACACAGACGAGCCATGCGGCAAAGGTAGGCTTTTTACGGCAAATACAAGAGAAATCCCCGGTAGGCCCCCACGCGCCACAGATATGCGCCGGCAGGGATCCAGCTGGGTAGCTGGTATTCGGCTCCGCTGAGTTGCAAGGGCGCTTCCCAGATCGAGCGCCCAGAGAGGTCGTAGAGCGTTATACTTCCTTCCACCACCACCGTGTAGCGAAGGGTAAAGCTGCCTGCGGTGGGATTGGGAAGGAGCTGAGGCGCTGCAGCAGCCGTAGCCCCTAAGGTAGAGCTGGTAGAAGAAACGGTTACTTCCCAGGAGAGGCTATCGGCGCAGCTCGTATTGGGGTCTTCGCGGATGAGCCAGATCGTGTAGGTTCCCGCCGTGGGAAAGGTATGTACAAAGCTTAGGCCTGAGTAGGTTTGCCAGCCGTTTGAGGTTTGCACGCGCCAGGTGTAGGTATAGGGGTGCCCACTAGTCTCTTGCCCTTGTAAGCTTCCTCCCACAGGTATCGTAAGGCCCGGAGAAAACTGCACTTGGGCGGGCAAGAGGGCATTTACGGTGAGCTGAACTTCATCGTAGCCCCAGCAGCCCTGAGCGTCCTGCGCCAGAAGCCAGTAGAGTCCACTTTGCGTAGGGTAAATCACCGAGGCGGTAGAACCTACGGACCACTCGTATGCGGCTGCCGAGGGACCTTCTAGGCTATCCCCCAAGCAGATTACTCTATCCGGCCCAAGGTCCACGACAGGTCCCCCGCCCAAGATAAAGCACTGATACCAGGTGAGTGCCTCTTGGGCATTATCCAGGAGCTCGGAGAGGGTGGAGCCGCCCACAAGCGCAAAGGCGACGGTATCTTTTGCTCCAGCGAAAAGATTTATGCCGCGAGCACTTAGGGCCGCAAAGATATCCCCAGAAGCCGATGAGACGCTGCCACTGCTCCGAGTGAGACCGATGTACGAGGGATAGGTGGCAGAAAATGTATCTACCCGCCCGATGTGAGAGATAGCCGTTTGGCCAGAGAGGAGTACGGCCCCGATATAGCGGCTAGTCCCACTGCGCGCATAAACGAGGGGGAGGGTATTGTGAATAGCCGCCACATCCGTAGCGGGATTGTTTCCCACATCAAAGTCTAACCACCACCCTACTGATAAGTCTGCGTAGTCAGTGGGGGAGGTATTTTCCAGCTCGTACAGGAAAGCGACGAAGCCCCGCAGCGGGTCCCTACGGGCGGCATAAGCCCGACCGCGCACAAAGAAGCCCTTGGGACCGTGGCTACCAGCAGTATCCATAAAAGCCACTTCCCCTATCTCATACAAGCCCTGCACGGCGTGCGTAGCCGCCTGGGTCGGAGCGAAATGCGGATACATTCCCCCCAGAGGTGCCCGAGTGCAGAGGTGCGCGCTTGTATCGTCGGTAATCATGAGCCCCCCTTCAAAAAGCCAAGAGCTGGCGGCAGTGGACCACCGAGCCCCCCTACCTTGTGTATTTGCTGGGGTGTCGTAGTAGCCGATTCGCCCATTGCCGCAGAGGGTCGTACGCAAAAGCGCCGAATCCACATGCACAAAAGCCGGATTAACCCCCCGAAGCTCTACCACTTGATAATCCTGGTACCCCCCATCGGCTTGGAAGCGAAATAGCACAGGTAGGGTCGCATTAGGGGGACAGGTGGGAAGCACCTGGAGCACAAAAGGACTGCCGGTGGCCTGCACATGACTCTGAAGCGTACCCAAACTGCCAATGGTATAGCTGCCCGAGACTACCTGCAAGTGCGGTGTAAGGGACTCTATGCTCACAGCGAGATTGGTGGCGGGAGAAAGGTAGTTGCGATACGAGGCCGTAAGGAAGAAGGTTTCTCCCGCAAAAAGCAGGCTATCGTTCGTATCGTAAGCTTGCCAGGCGGTGACTCGGCAGGCCGGGGTGTCTTGGGTGAGGATGGCCCGGTAGAGGTTGATGCGGCGGCCAAGACGATAGCGGAGGTGAGGTAGGTTGAGGTGGTCTACCGAATCGGCCGTAATACGCAGAAGCTCAGCGATTTGAAGGGCATTCAGGTCAGGGCGCCAGCTGCGCAAAATAGCTGCACAGCCACTCGCCTGGGGTGCCGCAAAAGAAGTCATCGCTCCGAAATTCGCATATGTATTCAAGCCCGCTGTCGTAATGCCCGACCCCGTAGTAGCTAAGTCTATCCCGTAGCCAATCTGAATAGTACCGTACCACACATCAGAGGTACTTACGGCTGTGACCGAGGTTACACCGTCATACTGCGCAGGGTAAAAGGTAGCTGGCGTATCTGGGGGGATGTTTCCGGCGGCGGCTACGATGAGGGGGTCGTATTGGGTGATGAGCTGGGTAATGAGATTTTGAGCGGCCTGGCTGCGGAAGGTACTGCCCCATGAGCAGTTGATTACCTTAGCGCCCCGCTGCGCTGCGTAGATCACCCCATCGTAAGCTCCGTAGAGAGCCCAA